>JACMOA010000338.1 GCA_014378225.1 Deinococcales bacterium
AGGCTGAGCTGGGCGGCGGGGGTCAGTAGCTCCCACTCTGGACCTCGCATCACCCGCACTGCGCCGTGCAGGGTAAAAGCCGGAATCCGCCAGCGCGGGGAGGTCGCTCGAGAAGGGAGTGTTTGCGGGTCCAATGTTTGCGGGTCCAATGCTCGAGGGTCCAATGCTCGAGGGTCTGGGTAGGGCGTTCCCAGAAACAGCACATCGCCACGGCGCAGGGCGCGGCCCTTAAAACCGCCAAAGCCTGCCCGCAAATCGGTGGAGCGACTGCCCTGCACTTCTGGCACGTCAATCCCTCCGCCCAGAGCCAGCAGGCCCCGCCCGGTCGCTTCAAAAGCGCGGATGCGCTCGGGTCTGCCCTGCTCGAGACTGGCGTTCCCCCCACCCATCCAGCAGGCCCAGGTGAATTGTTCCAGCTCGAGCCGGAACCGTCCTCCACTCAGCTCGAGCGCCGCTGCATCCGCTCCGTTGCCCACTGCGGCATTGGCCAGCCGTAAATGGTCTCCCTCGAGCGCTCCACACACGCTGATTCCGTAGCGCCGCCGCCCGAAGCGCCCCAAATCCTGAACCGTGGTCAGCAACCCTGCGGATTCCACCGTCAAGCGTACTTCAGGCGGTTTCACGTCGGGGCTTCCTCAAACCCGGGGCTTTGTAGAAGCGCGTGATAGTCCTCGAGCGCGATTGCTTCGAAGCACACCCTATCGCCCACGGCAAAGCGACTGGGCCGCTCGAGCCTGGGGTCAAACAGCGTGAGAGGGGTGCGCCCAATCAGTTGCCATCCTCCTGCGCTCTCGAGGGGGTAGATTCCACAATACGCCCCACCCAGGGCCACAGAACCCGCTGGGACCCGCACCCGTGGCGAGACCCGGCGCGGCACCTGCAAATGTTGGGGTAAACCCTCCAGATAGGCAAAACCCGGCGCAAACCCCAACAGGGCCACCTCAAAACGGCAGGCGGTGTGCTGCCTTATAAACGCCTCCACCGAGAGGTCACAGCGCTGGGCCACCTCGAGCAGGTCGGGAGCGAGGCTGGGGTGGTAGCAGGTGGGAAGGGTGTGGAGCGGGACCGAAAGTGGTTCGCCCGCTCGAGCGGTGGGAAGCTCCAAGCCCACAAGTTCCAGATGTAGGGCCTGGTGTATCACCCGCTCGAGGTCGGCGGGCCTGAACTGAAGGGGGTTGTAAAGCAGGGCCAGACTGTCCAGACCTGCCACCCACTCGAGAATTTGGGGTGGCTCGAGCAGTTCCAGAGCGCGGCTGAGCTGCGTGACACGTTGGCCCGTAGGTACAGTGTCGTCTGCGGGCCAGGTCAGTAGTACGCCGCCTTCGGTGAAAGGTTGCCATACGGGTAGGAAAGGGGGATGAGTTTCAGGCATAGGGGTTCTCAAGTCGGATTCTCATGAAACGCGAACGGTTCAAATACTGCTCTGGACCCTCGGCAACTTCTTTTAGAAGTCTACCAACCCCCATCAGGTCAACCGCAACCCGAAAAATTTCGCTCGAGGGGTGAGTTTCATTGAACTTCTGGTGAAAGTCGCCTCCAGACCTGTTTCACTTTTACTCCTACTCGTTCCACTTGGTCAAAAGTAGGACCCGGGCCGTCCCCGGTCCTACTTTCGCCGGAGGTCTATTCACTTTTGTGAAAGCCTGTTCTACCCGGTGAACGCGGCGCTGTACACTACCCACAAGCATGAGAGAGTTTTTGAACGCCGCAAGTGGGGACAAACCAGGGATAAAATGCTCGAGCACTTGAAGAAACACGGTTGGGTCTACCTGCTTCAGCCTCTACTCGAGCGAACAGGAGTGGATTTATGACTTCGCCTCGAGCGCACCTCCTGAGCGCTTTTGAAGCCGCGGTGAAAGCGGCCCGTCCAGACCAGGCCGTGCGCGACGCGGTACGAATTATAGCCCGTCCCAAAGGCCGAACTCTGGTGGTGGGGGGTGGAAAAGCTGCCTCGAGCATGGCAAAAGCGCTCGAGGACGTTTGGTTTGAAAAGGGCTGGGAGCGTGAACTTTCGGGTGTGGTGGTCACGCGCTACGGTCACGCACTGGAACACCCACAGCGCATACAGTTGCTCGAGGCCCGCCATCCTGTTCCAGACGCAGCGGGTCAGCACGCCGCAACCCGAATTCTCGAGACCGTGCGAGATTTAACGGCAGATGATTTGGTGATGGTGCTGATTTCAGGCGGAGGTTCGGCCCTGATGCCTGCTCCACACGGGGTCACGCTCGAGGAAAAACTTTGTCTCAGCGAAGCGTTGCTCGCTTCGGGCGCGGATATTGGCGAAATCAACACCGTTCGCAAGCACCTTTCTCGGCTCAAGGGGGGCCGTCTGGCGCTGGCGGCAGCGCCCGCTCGAGTGGTGGCGCTCATCGTGTCTGACGTGGTGGGCGACGACCTTTCCACAGTGGCCAGTGGCCCTACCGTTCCAGACCCCAGCACCTTTCAGGACGCGCTCGAGGTGCTGGTCAAATACGGGATTGACTCAAAACCCGCTTTAGAGCACTTTAGGAAGGGTCAGAGTGAGACGCCCAAGCCCGGTCATCCAGCGTTTGCTCGAGTGGAAAATCACCTGATTGTCACCAACTCGGGTGCGCTCGAGGCCGCCTGCGAAGCGCTCGAGCGGTCTGGAATCCGGGCGCGGGTATGGTCAGATTCCATCACCGGAGAAGCTCGAGAAGCCGCCAAAACACACGCCGCCGAAGCCCAAACCCTCGAGCCGGGGCGGGCTTTTCTTTCGGGGGGTGAAACCACCGTGACCGTGCGCGGTACAGGTAGGGGAGGGCGCAACTGCGAATTCTTGCTGGCACTGGCGCTCGAGCTGAAGGGTGAAGCCAACCTGTACGCCATCGCCTGTGATACCGACGGTATTGACGGTGTGACCGAGGCTGCCGGAGCAATGCTCACGCCCAACACCCTCGAGCGGGCGGAGAGGTTGGGTCTGGACGCGAGAGGAATGCTCGAGAACAACGATGCTTACAGCTTTTTTGCGGCTCTGGAAGATTTAGTGGTGGTGGGACCCACCGGAACCAACGTCAACGATTTTCGGGCAGTCTTGCGCGTCTGAGTTTGGCATCGTTAACTTGCAGCGCTCGAGCGGGAAAAGCAACCGCTCGAGCGCCAAAAACAAAGTTAGGGTGGTACCTTAACTACACGACTATTTACACAAGTCGGTCCCGCACACATCCAGGGCAGCCCAGTCGTAGTTTGGCTGGTTTTTCACCAGTAGTTTCAGGTAGAGTTTTCCACCCTCCAGACGGTACTTGTCCCCAGTCGAGGCGTCCAGTTCGGTCAGGCTCAAGGCCGCACCCAGGCGGTTGCGGTTGTCCACCCACCAGTCGCGGTAGATATAGGCGGTTGCCGCACTCCAGGGCAGCGCCACCCGCAGCCACTCGCTGGGTTTGCCGTTACGAAGGTGCAAGCGCCACCTGTTTTGGGTTCCGGTAGGGGTGACGGTGTAGGCCGCGTTTTTAATCACCGTGCTCCACACGTTGCTTGAGTTGGCATCGTCCGTGCCGGATAGGGTCTGGGTCACTCCGTCCGCTCGAGCTACCGTAACAGGCACAATCCCACCGCTTCCACCCACCCGCTCGAGGCCAAAACTGGTGTACTGGTTGGGACAAATCAGGCTGTTCCACTCGGCTTTGAGGGTGCAGTCCTTGTTGAGAAAGGGGTTGTTGACCACCACGCTCTTGCCCGCTGTTCCAGTCACCACCCCACCCACATCCACAAAAACCGCCGAAAGGTCGCCGTCTCGGTTGGCTTCCGGGTTTTCCTGATACACCGGGTTGGCGCTCGAGAAAGTGGCTTCCTCGAGAAAGTTTTGCGGCACCAGAGAAAGGCGGTTGTTGCGAAGGTAGCCCAGCGCTCCAGCCTGCCGGGTGGCGTTGGGCGTAAAGTTGAAAAAGTTGACGTTTCTGGCTCCTACCAGGCCGTCGTAATACTCGAAGCCGCGAATTGGAAACTTGTAGCCGCCGTGCAGAAGGTCGTTTGCATCCTCCCAGGGAAAGGGCAGGCTGCGCCCATCCGGTCCCACTTTTTCCCAACTCTGCGGGTTGCCCTTGTTGGCGGTTTCACCCACCACCACCGAGTTCTCGAGGTAGCTTTTATTTGAGGCAAAGGTCGCGCCTACCGCGCTGTCGGCCAGAATCGCCCCGGTCAGGCGGTGCTCGGTGCCACGCAGCCATGCGCCACGGGTGCGGTTCTTGTATGCGCTAAAATTGGCGAAAGTGCTGACCAAAATTGTGGAATTCTCGTCGGCGGGGTCCGCTCGAGCAATGTGGTGCGCGTTTCCGGTCTGGTTCCCATTTGCGTCCGGGCCGTGGTCCACGTCCAGTCCGGTTTCCCCGCTCGAGTGAGCCAGATTGCCGCTGAACTCGCCCAGTGCGCTGCGAAGCGGAAAGATTCCAGTTTGGCTGGAGGAAAGGCCCATCGGTTTTTGCGGCAGGGCGTACCAGAAGCCCACGCCCCACTCGGCTCCGGCGGCTACATTGTTGCGTACCACATTGTTGGGGTGAGTAATCCAGAACACGCTGGGGCGGTTGTCGGTGGGCAGCAAGCGGTCTGCATCGGCGGGACGGCGTATTGAGAAGCCCAGATTCCCCTCGAGCACGTTTCCAGTTTCTGCACCGTCCTCGAGAAAGTAACAATGTCCTGGTGCGTTATAAGCAGCGTTGTTTTGAATTGTGAGCTTGTTGGTGCCGTGAACCGTCAGGCAGCGGTTATAGCTGTTGTGGATGCTCGAGTTCTTGACAAAGGAGTTCGCCCCGCCGTCCCCCAACAGGTGAAAATGAATCGGATAGCGCCCAGTGGCCTTTTTCTGGCCCACTCGGGTAAACTCTACCCCGTCTATGTAGGCTTGTCCACTGCCCATGGTCATCACCTGCGCCCCAAATTTAGAGGTTTCCGATGAAGCGTCGCCCTGCACGGTGATGTTGCGGCTGAGCAGCGCCACCTCTGCGCGGGACTCGAGGATTTTGCCCCCATAACTCTGGGCCTGCCCGAAGTGCTCGTATTTGAGTGGAGCGCTGAGCGTGAGGGTGTTGCCACTCACTGCCGTGAGGGTGAACTCCTCGGCCTGGGCAAAGTCGTAGTCGGTGGAGGCGAGGGCGATGCGGTCTCCCACCTTCCAGCCCCCAGCACGGTCTACCTGAATCTGAACCGCTCCTTTGGCGGCGGTGGCGCTCAGGCGGGTCCAGGGTGTGCGGCCACCCTCTCCAAACAGCTCGAGCGTGCCGTTCATATTCAGGATGCCCCGTGTTCCCATATCCATCACGTTTTCACCACTTATTCCGGTGAAGGTCAGGGTGGCTTTCTTGGTAAAGGGCTTGGCGGCGCTGCCCACGCTGAGCTTGCCGTGCAGCATGATATAATCAGTGGTCAGCTCGAGGTCCTGGTCTGCAAACTCGAGCGTACCCAGCACATTGACATTTTTGACTTTGGCGTTGCGGTCCAGAATCACCCGCTTTCCGGCGGGAATGGTCACGCTACTGGTCTCGATAGGGACCGTTCCACCCCAGGTTCCGGGGTCGCTCCAGAGCTGAGCGCCGCCCGGTGCAGGTGTGGGCTTGGACCCCAGCCAGACTTCATTGGGAAAGGTGGTATCCACCGCGAGCGCTACTTTGGCTCCTCCCACCTTGATGGCGTTGGCCCCGTTGTAGCTGCTGCCAGAAAGGGTCCGAATCCGGGACGCTCCCAGACTCGAGGCTCGCGCCAACACGCCTGAATCGTCGTTTTGCTCTTCAAGCGACTGGGACACCGTGCGCTCACTGTCGTCTAGCAGAGCAAAAATCAGGGTAAAGCTCCAGGGTTCCTGCGCCCGACTCAGTGTAGTGCGCTCAAACTTGTAACTCAGGGCCACCTCACCCAGGTTGCACTGCGGACCCGCACAGGTTTTAGCGCCGATGCTGCGCCCCCCGGCCAGGTTGTGGGCCACAAAACCGTAGCCCAGCACGGTATCGCTCGAGCCAGTTACAACCGTGTCCACCGCATTTTGCAGGTTGGGCAGTTCACTTTCTGCAAACACTTGTAGGTGGGCCTGTCCTGGCAGAACTTTCATTCCGCCGCCCAGGCGCAGCATCCCGTGGGTGGGTATAAAAGCTCGAGCGGCAGCAGCAGGACTTGTTACCGCTGCGTCCTGCGCGTTTTTGATGTTTCCTACTGCGCTTCCGCCGTCGGTATAGCCCAGATAATTGAGCGCCACCAGGCTCAGGTTTTCAAACGGAGTGTCAGAGGTATTTTCCACGTCCAAAACGGTGGTTACGAAACGAGTGGTGGCACCCGCAGCTACTTGGTCGCTGAAGCTCAGGTTGGCTTTGACAAATTTAACCGGGGTGATATTGGGATTGTAGGCCGTGACCCCCTGGCTCGAGAGGACTGACTGGCTCGAGAGGGCCGGGTTCGTGGCGATAAAAGAAGTCTGAACTTGTGGCGCAGAGTCGCCCACTCCTTTGACCTGTACCTGCACAATGCCCAATACGTTGGTGGGATTGGGTTGAACTTGTGATGGGGACGAGGGTGAGCGAGAAGGGTTGGAATTGCAGCCCAGCAAAGCACCCGTGAGCAGCAGGGCGGTTCCCCACCTGGTCGAAACGAGAGGTTGGGTCGGGCGGCTCGAGGACGGCTTAAAATGCAACGGCATGGACTCTCCTTGACCCTGTTGAGGGAATGCAAACACCTTTTCAATACGCTGACCTTCACCCTCTCGAGTGGTCGGCTTCACCCTGTTCCAGAAATACAGCCCCAAAATTACACACCCTGTCAAAAGTGCAAATTGCGAAATTCTTCACACCAATTTTGGAAAAAAAGCCCTCTGAGACAACAAAACATCCTGTACTTCGCAACGCATTATTCCTCTTCAATCCTGTGCTGTCTATGCCCATTCGGGGGTACACGGTAAAAACTTAAGGTACGCAGCATCCGCTCGAGCCTCGAGATTGACCTGTTGAACAGCTTTCAGCTTGGCCTCAGCCTGCGCTCAGTTCCCTTTGCTGTGGTTTTGTTATGACTCCCCTCATGCTGCTCACGCATCAGCTTTTGTGCGTTTTTGAGCGGTTTAAGGATTGGATATAAAGTGATTTCCCAATTTAGAGAATTTGCTTGTCCTATCGAGCAGGGAGACAGAAAAAAGTGTCATCGCTCGAGATAAAACACGGAAGTGATTTCGTCCCCAATCCCTACCCCACTCGAGGAGCCAAAACCACTCCTCCACTCGAGGACATCAAGCGCTCGAGCTTTAAGCCATACACAGGTTCTAGAATTTCTGGGGTCAA
>JACMOA010000339.1 GCA_014378225.1 Deinococcales bacterium
AGGGTGAGTAAAATGCCCAGGCTCGAGGCCAATAGGCTCAGGGAAACCAGGGTGGGAATGACGCCCAGCAGTCGCCAGAATCCCAGAAATACACCCAGCAGGGCAATGGGAACCACAAAAACTGCGGTTCCCAGAAACTGTGAAACCACTACACCTAAAGCTCGAGCGGCAAAAATAGTCCTCGAGCGCAGTGGACTCGAGAGCAACAAATCCAGGTCTCCGCGCTCGAACAGGGCGCGGAGCGTGCCGACCACCGCGCTCGAGAGCATCAGGGTCAGCAGGAAAAACAGACCCCCAGACGCGCCCAACAGCAAACTCACGTCCGGCTGTAAACTGTTCAGGCTCGAGATGCGGCCTGCAATTTGGCGCAGTGGAATGTAAAGCAGCAGCGGCAGGCCCCCAAAGAACAGCAGGCCCAGCAAAATCCAGACCCACGGCTTGGTTTTGGCGGTGGCGTCACGCCAGCCTAGCCGCATTTGCCAGCGAATCAGCCACAATAGCGAACCCGTCTCTATACTCATCTTCATGGGTTGGCTTCCTGAGTTAGTTCCAGAAACACGTCCTCGAGAGAGTTTTCACCGCTGCGGGTTCTCAGCTCCTCGAGCGTACCTTCGGCAATCAGTTTTCCACCCGATAAAATTCCGATGCGCTGGGCCAGTCTTTCGGCCACCTCGAGAATGTGGGTGGTCAGAATGACCGTGCCGCCCCCGGCCACAAACGAAACCAGCAAATCCTTGACCTGCCGCGCTGCCCCGGCGTCCAGTCCGGTCAGCGGCTCGTCCAGAATCATCAGTTGGGGGCTGTGAACCAGCGCTCCGGCCAGGGCCAGTTTCTGTTTCATGCCCCTCGAGAAGCCCTCGGTGAGTTCAAAACGGTTTTTCCATAAATCCAGCCACTCGAGCAGTTCCCGAGCTTTCTTTTCTGAGGCACGCGGCTCGGGGCCCCACAACCCCGCCACGAACTCGAGGTACTCCATCGGGCGCAGCTTGGCGTAGAGCAGCGGGTCATCGGGCAGGTAGGCCAGTGGCATTTTGGCCTTCTCTGGCTCGAGCGCCACATCAAACCCCAGAATCGAAATCTGGCCCGCATCTGGCTCGAGCAGGCCCGCAATCATGCGGAGCGTGGTGGTTTTTCCAGCCCCGTTGGACCCCAGCAGGGCGTAGAGTTCGCCCTGACGAATGTTGAGGGATAGACTCTGCACCGCAGCTTTACCCGAAAAGCGCTTGGTGATGTCTTTCAGCTCGAGCGCGGGAGTCGAGTTCAGGCTGTAGGAGAAGCTGGTCTCGAGGGTGGGATTCATAGCTCACAATACGGCCCCTATCTGCTTGTGTTCCGAGGATAAAGACCCGATGAAGGTTCAGGGGATTGTAAAGCCGTATAAACCCTTTTTAACCCGCTCGAGCGCTTTTCAGCCACACCCGTTGCCCACTGAAACGTAGGGGTTCATACTCAAGCCATGCAACAAGACCTGATGACCGTGACCAGCGTAGAAGCTGCTCGAGGGCTGCAAAATGCCGGATTTCTGAGTTACTTTCTCGAGCCAGCTTCACCCTCAGACGTAGCCAAAAAGATGGATATGGCGGCCAATCTGGCACACCACCACGCCAAAAAGGCGCTCGAGACGGGGCTGCTGCTCGAGGTGGGGCGCGAGGGCGGTAAGGTCCTCTATCTTTTGGCGGCGCGAACTTTCAGGCATCCGGCGGACCTGCTTCCCACCGGGTCCCCCGATGACCGGGTTGCACATTTGCTGGACACGGTGAAAACTCGCTTTCTCGAGGTTTACGCGCACTCGGAAGCTACTTCCAGATACGAAGACCTGGATTACACGACGTATGTGTTTGGTTCAAAAGAGAAGCCACCACTTCCTCAATCTGTCAATCCTGACCCCATCCTCGAGCCGTATCCGCCGCACGCTCACGTCCACACCCCGCGCCTCCGCTCGAGCGCGTACATAGCCCTGATG
>JACMOA010000035.1 GCA_014378225.1 Deinococcales bacterium
CGAACACCGCTTTAACACCCAGGCTGTATTGTTCGAGGCGGCAGCCCGCATTGACGAGTGGTCGCGGGGTCAGGTCAAACCGTGGCAGGTACTTCGGGCGGTCAACACTGCTCAAAACCTGGAACTCGAGGAGTGGGAGCTAGTGTCCCTGCTCAACGGTCAACGCTCGAGCGCAAGTGTAGCCACTGAATTTGACATTCCTGAAGGTGAGGTGTACCGTCGCTTGTTCAAACTGGTAGAAAAGAAGGTAGCCGAGATTCTGCCAGTCCAGCCAGAAGACCCTTTTATTCTGGTCATCAGCCCTAGCAGCACCCTGCGTCGCTTGTGCGTGTTGTTGCTGACCCGCGCCCGATACCGTATCGTCACTGCTGTCAACCTGGAAAAAGGGATGGAAACCCTACAAAATGCCCATGTGGGGGCGGCGCTGGTGGATACCGACAATCCCAGCACAGACGCTAAAAGTCTACGTAGCCTTTCTGGACGTGCTCACCTACCTATCATCGCCCTGACCAAACAACCCCCCGGTTTCTGGGCGCGTTTTTCCAAACTGCACTATCTGAATAAACCGCTCGAGGAAAGTGAACTGCTCGAGGTGCTCTCCCAGGTGGTGCGGCGAGCTAGGTGAGCTATGCTCAAGGGTTAGAGGGTTAATAGCTTAAGTATGTCCTGAGCAGTTGTAAATTCAAGTGATTTTAATTGTTTTGTGACCAGTGCTGGGTTTGGGAAATCCTCGACTCGAGCAATCTTTTTTAGAATTTACCCTTGAGTTCGAACCTTGTGAACCTGATTCACTAGTGAGTCTGATGATAAACTTGTGAGCTGAGTCCTGCGCTCTAAACTTGAGCGGAGTACAATCGTGTTCTATCTTGAGTTCTGCCCTCGAGCGCCCGTTTGGACTGGGTGAGTGTGGTATAACAGTGGACCACATTAAAGCGGGACTCTGAATATTCGTTATACTCAGTATTTTTGGTGCGGTCAGGGGTGGGTGTGAGCAAAGAGGAAGTGCGAGCCAGACTCGACCTGAGCGCCCTGGTGGGTGAGTACGTCAAGCTCCAGAGTGTGGGGGCGGGGCGTTTCAAGGGTTTGTGTCCCTTTCACAAGGAAAAGTCTCCGTCGTTTCAGGTGGATTCGGCGCGGGGCTATTATTATTGCTTCGGCTGTAAAGCGGGTGGAGACGCTTTCAGTTTCCTGATGGCGATGGAACACGTTTCTTTTGGCGACGCACTCGAGAAGTTGGCTCAGAAAACGGGTGTGGTGCTCGAGCGCAGGCAGGGTGAGCGCTCGCATAAGGATATGTACGAGGTCAACGAGCTGGCGCTGAGTTACTTCCGCGAACATCTCGAGGGTCCAGCGCTGGACTACTTCCGCTCGAGGGGCCTGACCGACCCTACCCTTGCTCAGTTCGAGCTGGGCTTTGCACCTGCTGGGTACGATGGATTGCTCAAATTCGCTCGAGGGCGCGGAATTACAGAACAACAACTGCTTCTGGCTGGACTTGTTTCCGAGAATGAACAGGGCCGGATTTACGATAAATTTCGCGCTCGAGTGATGTTTCCCATTCGGGACCCGCTGGGCCGTCTGGTAGGCTTCGGGGGCCGGGTGCTGGACGATAGCAAGCCCAAATACCTCAACTCACCAGAAACCGAGGTGTTCAAGAAGGGCGAACTGCTATACGGCCTGAACCTGGCCCGCCGCGAAGCGGTCAGCGCTGAGCTGGTGGTGGTAGAAGGCTACATGGATGTAATTGCCATGCACCAGGCCGGGTTCAAAACCGCTGTGGCTACCCTGGGAACCGCGCTCACGGGTGAACACGCCACGCTGCTGAGTCGGCAGGGCATCGGCAGCGTGGCATTGCTGTTCGACAGCGACGCGGCAGGTCAGAAAGCCACGCTGAGCGCTCTGGACCAAACCATCGGCTCGAGCCTGCTGGTTCGCGCCCTGGTATTGCCCAGTGGCAAGGACCCCGCCGAGGCGATTCAGGCCGGAGATTTGGACGGCCTCAGAAGCGCCCTCGAGCACGGTCTGGACGAGGTAGAACTCAGGGTGAATTATGCCCTCGAGCGTTTTAATGTGGAGACGATAGAGGGTAAAAGGCTATTTCTGGACTTCCTGCTGCCCCGAATGCAAAGTCCCAATCATATTGATTTGGCCGGACACATCGCCCACAAGGTTCGCAAGTTGGTGGCCGAAAAAATTGAAATTAAAGAGGACCGACTAAGCGAGTGGATTGACAGCAAGGCCAAGTTTAAAACGCTTTCCACGGTGCAAATGGTGGGAATGCTCGAGGGCCGCGCCGGGGAAGAACTGCGTGAGCGCCAACTGGCCCGCTTTATGCTCCGTGACCCGCAACTGATGCAAAAGCTCGAGGGCAGCAGTTTTCGCAGTCGCCTTGTGAATGAAGTGATGGAGATTCTCAAAACCTCTGGCTCGAGGGAAGCAGTGTTTGATGCTTTCCGGGGCAAGCCCGAGGAGAAAGAAGTGCTCGAGCTGATGTTTGGCGGCGAACGGTTGGACATGATGGAGGGCGAGGGCAACAAAGCTCTGCTCGAGCGCCAGAATCTCAAATCCGAAGAAGGGGTACAGATGCTCGAGTCGCGCCGCACCGAAGACGAGCTGCGGGCCGAAATTACGAGTCTCAAAAAGCAGCTTGCTAGCCTGACCGGGGACGAGCAATACGGCGCACTGCGTCAATTGGGAGAACTACAAAAAGCAGTGGAAGCCGAAAAACGCTCGAGGATAAGTCGCGCTCGAGCGTGAGACCCCCCTTCTTTCTTTCACTACTCTAAAGAGAATATCCCCCCTGCTTTACAGGGGAACTCTAAAAGCTCGAGTCGGACAATGTTTTAGTTCCCCCCTACTTTACAGGGGGGATATTCTCGAAAGCGAAGCGCTCGAGAGAAGGGGGGTCGCGTTAGGCAAGCTGACCCTAACCCACCCTCGAGTCCTTAACCACACCTGCTTTCCCCAGCTTCACTACTCCAGACACCAACGCCACGCTCGAGAGAATGACGGCAAAGCCCAGCACGCTGCCCCAGGTCAGCTCTTCTCGCAAAAAAATCACGCCCCAGGCTATGCCGAATACTGGAGCAAGATACGTCACCATCGAGGTTTTAAGCGGCCCAATGTTGCGGATAAGCTGAAAATAAATTAAGTAGGCCACAGCGGTACAAACCAAAGCCAGGGCCAACGCACTTCCCAGAATTAAAAAAGTTCCGCTCGAGGCCAGCTTAGACTCCAAATTGTCAGGCGCGGTAAACGGCATCAAGAGCAGCAGGGGAAGGGTACCCAGCACCTGACTGTAGGTGGTGGTGGCCAGCGGTGAAACGCCGCTCATGTTGCGCTTCACAAAGTTTCCAGCGATGGCGTAACACAGGGTTGCCCCCAGCACCGCCCCCACCGAAACCAACACCAACGGGGTTAGCTCGAGCGGACCCAGACCCACCAAGATAGCCACACCCACCATACCCAGCCCCAGACCAAATTTGCGCTCGAGCGAGAACTTTTCGCCTAGCCACAGCGCAGAAACCACAGCCGTAAACATCGGAACCGCCGCGTTGAGCGTAACTGCGAGGCTGGCAGTGATGTGCAGCTCTGCCCAAGAAATCAGGGTAAAAGGCAAC
>JACMOA010000340.1 GCA_014378225.1 Deinococcales bacterium
ACCTGCACAGGCGCTCGAGCCAAGTAGACTGCGCCCAAAACGTGCGCCCTCTTCGTCAGCCCAGTCCACCAGCCGCACCGTGACCGGAGGCTTACCACCATACTGCTCATTCAGGCGGCGCAACACCTCGAGTCCTGCCAGCACACCCAGACATCCGTCTAACCAGCCCCCGTTTGGAACGCTGTCCAGGTGGCTTCCGATGATGAGTTTCCTCTGGCTTCCTCCCTCGAGCGTGGCCCACAGATTTCCGGCCCCGTCCTGATGCACTTCCAGGGGCAACTCTTCGAGCTTGGATTTGTACCACGCTCGAGCCGCCAGCCAGGTATCGGTCCAGGCCACGCGCTGAGCGCCGTTTTCATCGCCAGTAAGGGCGCGGAGTTCCTCGAGTTCATTTAGTGTTCGCTTTGGATTGAGGGGCATGGTTCAGTATAAAAGACTTCGCTCGAGGGTTGGCGGAGAGTGTAAAATCTGAGCGAGTTTTTCGGGTGTTTTTTCCTTTCAAAAGCAAACGTCAAAAGCCCAACGCCAAAATCGTCCCAGGCGTTTGACGTTTGCGGTTTAGAGCCACAGCTTCGCAAAATGAACTCAAGCTTTTCTACTAAGCTCGAGGGCAAAATCCAGACCTTTCCCTTTTCCCTCGAGCGGAAGTGCGCTATAACTTTGACATGCAAAAACAACTGCTCGAGGGCCTATATTGGGGAACTCGAGGAATTAGAGGACCCAGGTGAACTTTCTGGCGGTGGGAGACCTCGCGTGGGACGTACTCGCCAAGCCGGATACCCCGCTGCAATCCGGCGGCGACACCACCGGTCAGCTCGAGCTTTCCGGCGGTGGCAGCGCCGCAAACCTGGCGACCTGGGCCGCCCGCTCGGGCCTTCCCACCCGCTTTGTGGGTAAAGTAGGTCACGGGCGCTTTGGCGAGTTCGCGGTTTCGGACCTCGAGAGTGAGGGCGTCACGGTTCACCCGATATGGACCCATGAGCGGCGCACTGGGGTGGTGCTGGCGCTGATTGACCAGAACGGACAGCGTTCGATGCTCTCCGGGCAGGGCGCGGATTTCCTGCTGACCCCGGATGAACTTCCGCTCGAGGTGTTGCAAAACGCCGACCACCTGCATCTCACCGCCTGGAGTTTGTTTACCAATCCTCCGCGTGAAGCTGCGCTGACAGCCGCTAAACTGGCCAAAGAATCCGGCGCAAGTTTATCGCTGGACCCCGGCAGTTTTCAGATGATTATGCAGACCGGGCGCAACACTTTTCTCAGTTTCATGGACACCCTCGAGTTCGATTATCTACTGCCCAATCGAGACGAGGCCCAGGCACTTTCCGGCGAAAGTGCTCCGCTCGAGATGTTGCGCTGGCTTCAGACCCACTACCCCAAAGCCTGTATTGTGCTCAAGCTGGACCACGAGGGCGTGATAGTAGGAGAGCCAGGGAAAGAGCCGCTGCATGTGGCCGCAACCGAGGACGCCGTGGTGGACGCCACCGGAGCTGGAGATGCTTTTGGGGGCGCATTCCTGAGCCACTTTTTGCGTTCAAAAGATGCCAAAGCAGCGGCAGAGCTGGCAGTTCAGGTAGCGGGTTGGGTCATTGGGCGCTTTGGGGCCAGGGTGGGTATGGACGAGGATATCCGGGCGCGGCTCGAGCGGCATGGGTATGTCTCCGCGCAAGTTTGACCTATCCACCTTCTGAGTCAACGAGATGACCTTCAAAATTCCTCTGCTCACCGGACCCACCGCCAGCGGTAAAACGGCGCTCTCACTTGAGCTGGCACGGTCCCGTCCGCTCGAGATAGTCTCAGCGGACTCTATGATGGTGTACCGCCGTATGAACATTGGCACCGCAAAACCTTCGCCCCTGGAACGCGCCGGGGTGCCGCATCATTTGATTGACATCCGGGAGCCGTGGGAAGATTACGATGTCACACAGTTTGTGCAGGACGCAGAAACCGCAATTTTTCAGGTGCTCGAGCGTGGAAAGATTCCCCTGGTGGTGGGGGGAACCGGGTTTTACCTTTCTGCCCTGACCGCCGGACTCACCACCACGCCCAAAGCAGATTTGAGCCTTCAGGGTGAACTCGAGGGTCAACTCGAGCGTGAAGGTCTGGACGCTTTACTGGAGCAGGTGGAGCACGCGCGCCCGCAGGAATTAATTCGGCTCGAGCGCAACCCCCGGCGAACCATTCGGGCGCTCGAGCTGTACCGCCGCACCGGAAAATTTCCTTCCCAGTTTCCACGCACCACCCCGCGTTTTCAGTACCAGGTAGTGGCCTTGAGTCCGCCTCGAGAAGACCTCGAGCGCCGCATAGCGCAGCGGGTGGGAAGAATGCTAGGCGAGGGTCTGGTGAGGGAAGTTCACGGACTTTACCTCGAGCTGTCTCGGATTCTCGAGCGAACCCCCACCTCGTTTCAAGCCATTGGGTACAAAGAAGTGATTGAGGCGATGGAGCAAGAATGGACCCGCTCCGCAGACCTCGAGAGCTGGGACGTGTTGAACAGCAAGGGCCGCCAGCATCCTGACCCATTGCGCGAAGCTCTGATTTTGAACACCCGTCAATACGCCAAGCGCCAACTGACCTGGATACGCACCCAGCTCAAAGTGCAGATTCAGTCGCTCGAGGGGGTGCGCGAACAGCTCGAGCGTGTGCTGGATTCCGCCAGGACGTGAGACACAAAACACACTTGAGTTCGCGCCACAGCTAGGATTTCCTGGATATTCTGGCTGGATAGCGGGACGAATACCACGCTCAACTTCCCGTCCTCGAGCGGACTCCTGTCAAATCTCCCTTTTTAGTCTTGAATTTCTTGCAAATCCCTGTACACTGTTAAAGCTGCTTGCTTGGCGCTGTCTGTTTGCGCTCGAGCAAAGGAAGAGAGGAGAGAAACAACATGGCCAAAGAATGCTTCGTGACGGGCAAATCCAGCATCGTCATCAATTCGGTTCAGCGTCGCGGTAAAGCCAAAAAAGACGGCGGCGTAGGACGTAAAACCACCGGAATCACCAAGACCCGCAAGTATGCCAACCTGCAAAAGAAGACCATCGAAGTAGATGGTGTGAAAATGAAAGTCTGGCTTTCGACCACTGCGCTGCGTAAGCTGCCCGACCATATCAAACTGGTTTAAGGTTTGTGAAAACAAAAGCCCCCCTCGAATCCTCGAGCGTTTCTTTTGTTGGGACGACTTGGAACTTTACTTCCAAGTCACGATACGTTCGAGTGCATGACGGTGGGGGCTTAATCCACTTTCGGCGGCTTTCCCCAGGGGCATCAGCGCGGTAATCTGCACGCTTTGGGGCAGCTCGAGCAGAGCCTTTACTTTTGCTCCATCAAATCCCAGCATCGGCGAAGTTCCATAACCCAGTGATTCAGCCGCTAACAGCAGCCAGCCAAAGGCGATGTTGCTCTGTGCATTGGCCCAGGCGTTGCGCTGTTCAAAGGTTTGACCCGCAAACAGGTTTTCCACGGTGGCTCGAGTTTTGGCCCGTCCTTCGTCGCCCCAACTGGGGTGCGAGATGGCCTCTGGACTCTCGAGTACGCGGTCTACATCGGTGACAAGGGCGATAACGGCGGGAGCATTGCCCACCTGAGCCTGATTGTACGAAGCCTGCATCAACTGATTTTTGAGTTCTGGGTTCTGAATCACCACAAAGTACCACGGCTGCACGTTGAAGGCACTGGGAGCGCGGCGGGCCACATCCAAAATGCGCTCGAGGTCAGCGTGTGGAATGGGACCACTCCGATACTTACGAATCGAGCGGCGCTGCTGGGCGGCTTGCTCTACGGTCAGGGTTTGAGTTACGGTTGCTTGCATGTAAATATTTTATACTGGTTTAAAATTTAAACTGTAAGATTATTCCTTTCCCCCTGTCGCTGGCTTGTGCTTTTGCAGCTTCAAAGGTTGGGTTCCCAGATGCGTGTTAAACTGCCCTCATGTTAAATCTGCACTACCTTCAAAAATCCAACATCGGCGTGGACCAGGGACTCGAGTGGGACACAGAACTCAAAGCTTATGCCCAAAAGCTCGAGGACGCAGCAAAAGCACTGGTGGCCCGCAAAGACCTGGAATCCGAGTATCTGGGCTGGATGGACTTGCCGTATGACACAGAGACGCTCGAGGGGGTTCGTCAAGTGGCCGCACAGTTCGAGCACTTTACAGACTTGATTGTGTTGGGCATCGGTGGCTCGAGCCTGGGTGGAATTACAATCCTGAGCGCACTTCAGCACCCCTATCACAACCTGAAGTCAGACCGTGACGGCTTGCGGGTTCACTTTGTGGACAATGTGGACGGAGACGTGATTTCGGGTCTGCTCGAGGTGTTAGACCCCAAAACTACCGTGGTCAATGTAATCTCTAAATCTGGCACCACCACTGAAACCATGAGCGCCTACCTTGCCTGTAAAGTCTGGCTCGAGGCCGCACTGGGTGCGGAGTTTACAGGGCGCATCGTCGCCACCACCGACCCGAAAAAAGGCATTTTACGCCCGCTTGCCGAAAAAGTGGGCTACCCTACTCTATCGGTGCCTCCCAGTGTGGGAGGCCGCTTCAGCGTGTTCACCGCCGTGGGCCTGCTGCCTGCGGTGCTGGGCAAGATTGACGTGGAGGGTCTGCTGCGCGGGGCTGCTCGAGCGCAAGATGAGTTCCTCGAGCCTGCCGCAAAAAACCCCCACCTGCAAGCTGCCCTGGCGCTCCATCTGTATGGGCTACGCGGTAAAAATATGGTGGTTTTCATGCCCTACTCGAGCCGTTTGCGCTTCCTGGCAGACTGGTTTGCACAGCTCTGGGCCGAATCTCTGGGCAAGGCGGTGGACAAAAACGGCAGTGAGGTTCACAGCGGAACTACTCCAGTCAAAACACTGGGAACCACCGACCAGCACAGTCAGGTCCAGCTTTACCGCGAAGGTCCCAACGACAAGCTGTTCATCTTTGTCAAGGTGCAAAACACCGGCAAAAACACCCCGATTCCCAACGCCGAGCCAGACCAGCCAGACATGAACTATCTCGAGGGGAAAACTTTTGGGACCCTGATGAACGCAGAGCTGGCCGCCACTGCCAACGCGCTGGCAGACGCGCAAAAACCAAGCTTCATGTGGACCCTCGAGCGTGTGGACGGCGAGAATCTGGGCTACCTGATGCAGTCTCTCATGCTGCAAACCGCTGTGGTGGGCGAGCTGTTGGGCATCAACGCCTTTGACCAGCCAGGGGTGGAACTGGGTAAAGTGCTGACCTACGCGCTGATGGGCCGTCCGGGATATGAGAAGTTGGCAGCGGAACTCGAGGCGGCGGGTGTGAAAGCTTAAGAGTTTCTGAAAGGGCGAACTTCGGTTCACCCTTATTTGATGTGCTCGAGGAGGTGAAAAAGTACCAGAGTCTTTCTCGAGCAGTACCACCGTACTTGGCATTCTTACGGAAAAATCTTACGCTCAAGAGTGAGAATTCCGTGCTCGAGGGAGAAACATGACTGGCACCATCAAAATCAGTATTTTTACTTTTCTGGCCCTGCTGAGTCTGAACTCTTGTGGAGAACTCTATAACATCACAAACCGCTGTACCTCGAGCCACGTCAACCCAGACTGGGATGCACTCGAGCGGAATCTCTCGAGCGCGGAAGCTTTGTGGGAATCCCAAAAGCCTGTGAATGAATACCGCTATACCTATAGCGCCTCCAACTTTGGTGGACTTCGCAAGGTTTCGGTTCAGGTCGTTGGCTTGAGTGTAACAGCCATTGATGGCACTGGTAAAATTCTATCTA
>JACMOA010000341.1 GCA_014378225.1 Deinococcales bacterium
AGTGGTCAGAGCAGGAAGATTTGTGTGTTGAACTTTTTTGTAATTCTGAAGCTTATGAGGTGCTAGACCCCTCTTACAGCACTCATCATCCCTACCGAAGAAGTTTCTCAAATCAGGTCCCGGTAAGCTGGAAATCCTGGAATTGACCTAGCCTGAAGAATCGCGTGAACGATGGCTCGAGCCAGGGTATCGGCGGCCACCGCTCCAATGCGGCTCAGCTCGAGTGGACTCTTTACAACAACCTCTCCGGTGGCCACAGCAAAGATAACGTCGCCGTCAAACATCGTATGAGAGGGATACATCGCTCGAGCGAGTCCGTCGTGGGCCATCTGCGCCACTTTGGTAGACTGGGCTTTGCTGAGCTTGGCGTTCGTGGCAACAATGCCCAGTGTGGTGTTCTGACCCGCTCGAGGGTCCAGGTTTGGAGACAACCGCGCAGGATTCAGTGGCTCGAGCGGGCCAAATTCACCCTCGAGTTCTAGATATTCGCCGTAAAGCCGCCCAGTCTGAGCGTTAAAAACCTGTCCTGCCGGATTCAGGGCCACCAGCGCACCTACGGTTACGCCATTCTCGAGCACGGTGCTGGCGGTTCCCATTCCCCCTTTGAGCGTCCCAGCTACCGCCCCGGTTCCCGCGCCCACATTCCCCCCCTCGAGCGAACCCGAAACGGCCCCCTTTGCCGCCTCATAGCCAAACCGTGCAGTGGGACGACCTGAAAAGTCCCCCCCTCGAGCCAAATCAAACAGTACTGCTGCCGGAACGATGGGAACCACCCGCTCCCCTCCCAGCGCAAAGCCCCTGCCCTGTTCCTCGAGAAAACGCATCACCCCGGTTGCTGCCTCGAGTCCGTACGCACTGCCCCCGGTGAGTACCAGAGCGTGAATGTGCTCAATCAGATTTTCGGGCCGCAGCAGCTCGGTTTCTCGAGTGCCGGGAGCCGCCCCCCGCACGTCTACCCCGGCTACCGCGTCCCCGTCGAACAAAACAACGGTGGTTCCGGTGCATTGCTCGAGGTCGGTATAGTGGCCCACCCGCACCCCGGCCACGTCGGTCAGGGCGTTGAGGGGACCGGGCCGCTCGAGAGGATGGGTTTGACTGGTCGCAGCCGCACGTTCAAATTGGGTCATGGGGTTCCTTTTGAGCGTTGTGAGGTGTGAGGCTCGAGTTCAGACAGCAGATTAAAGATTACAAGCATCAGCTTTTTCTGGTGTCTGTCGTCTGCCAAACTCAATTCCCCCTGGACTTCCGGTCCAGCGCGTCCCGGAGTCCATCGCCCAGCAGGTTAAAACCCAGCACGCTCAAAACGATGGCGAAGCCGGGAAATACTGTGGGGTACGGGGACAGGCTGAGGTAGCTCTGGGCTTCGCGCAGCATATTACCCCAACTGGCCTGTGGCGGTTGAACCCCCAGACCCAGATAAGACAGCGCCCCTTCAATCAAAATGGCCGCGCCCAGGGTAAAGCTGGATTGAACCAGCAGCGGCCCCAGGATATTGGGCAGAATATGGCGCATTAAAATTCGGCTCGAGGGCGCACCCAACGCTCGAGCGGCCTCCAGATAAGCTTCCTGGCGCACCGTAAGCGTTCCGGCTCGAGCAATGCGGGCAAATACCGGAACCGCAGAGATACCCACCGCCACCATCGCCGGAACCAAACCTGCACCCCAGGCTGTCACCAGCAGAAGCACCAGCAGCAGGGTGGGAAACGCGTAAAGCGCCTCGAGCAGCAGTGTGAGAACGCGGTCTAACCATCCCCCAAAATAACCCGCCACCATCCCCAACGGCACGCCCAGAAGCAGGCCCAGCGAGAGTGCAATAACACCAACCTCCAGAGCGCTGTGCGACCCCACTAGCACTCGAGCCAGCAAATCGCGCCCGTAAGAGTCGGTTCCCAGTGCGTGAGAGAGAGAGGGACCTTTTAAGCGCTCGAGCAGGGCAGAAGCGTTAGGGTCGGCAGGCAGCCATACCAAGCTGAGCAGGGCGCAAAGCCCCACCAGCCCCACCAGAAACGCCCCGATGAGCAGTGAGGGATTTCGGCGAATTCCTCGAACCGCTCGAGAAAAAGAAACCCTCGAGCCGGACGTTTGAGTGGGTTCAGTCATACCGAATCCTGGGGTCCGCTAGGCCATAAAGCAAATCCACGGTCAGATTGACCCCCACCACCCACACCGCTAACAACAGAACTACACCCTGCACCAGCGGCACGTCTCGAGCTTCGATGGCCCGCAGCGCCAGGGTTCCCAGCCCTGGCAGCGCAAACACATTTTCCACAATCACCGCGCCTGTCAGCAGTTCGGCAAACTCGAGTCCCAACACGGTCAGCACCGGAATCAGCGCGTTTCTGAGGCCGTGCTTGAACAACACCCGGCGACGGCTCAACCCCTTAGCCCTGGCAGTGCGGACATAATCGCTCGAGAGCACGTCCAGCAGAGACCCCCGCACCGTGCGGGTCAGCAAGCTGCTGCGAATCAGCACCAGGGTTAAAGTCGGCAAAATCAGGCTCGAGGGTCCAAAAAATCCGCTAGAGGGCAGCACGCGCCAGTGAACCGCAAACAGCAAAATGAACAGCAGGCCCAGCCAGAAGGCCGGAATGGCGGAAAACAGGGTCAGCACCACCCGCAGCAAAAGCTCGGAAATGCGGCCCACCCGACTTGCGGCCCAGATGCCCAGGCCCAGAGAAATTATTCCTGTGATGGTCAGACTCAGTCCCACCAGGGTCAGGCTGAGTGGAATTCGCTCGAGCAGAAGTTTTCCTACAGACTCGCTGTAGCGCATAGATTGGCCCAGGTCCCCCCTAAAAATGCCACCCATCCAACGCAGATAGCGCTCGAGCGGAGGCAGGTCCAGACCAAGCTGAATCCGTAATTGCTCGAGCGCTTCAGGACTGGCCCCCATCCCCAACAAACTGAGCGCCGGGTCCCCCGGAATAAGGGCCAGTGCAAAAAATGTAAACAGGCTGGCTAAAAAAAGAGTTAATGCCGCTCCGAGCAAGCGGTTGACCAGATAGGCCAGATTCAC
Organism: Deinococcales bacterium; assembly: GCA_014378225.1. Taxonomy (GTDB): domain Bacteria; phylum Deinococcota; class Deinococci; order Deinococcales; family Deinococcaceae; genus JACMOA01. Next base: position 3,017 of record JACMOA010000341.1, read on the forward strand.
ACCGGGACCTCGAGCCAACGTTCAAAACTCGAGCCGGGAAGGAAACTCGAGTCCAGTCCTGAACAAGCCAATAAATGAACCATCAAAGAATTCTACCCTCGAGCAGAGTGGCATAGTGCGTAAGTCTGAAGCGAAGCTAACTCCCAAAAATCATAACTCACCACTCAAAACCCACTACTCAAAACTACTTACTCAAATACGCTCGAGTCGCGTTCAAACTCTCCACCGGAGCGCCCACCTCCCAGCCTTTTACCCCCTTGCGAACCGGAACTAAGGTAGCCAATTGCACCACCCACACGTTCACTGCATCGTCCGAGAGAATTTTTTGCAACTCCCCCAGGGCTGCGCTCGAGTTTACGGGATTGCCGGACTGGTAGCGTTTGAAGGCGGCCTGAAACCGGGGACTGTTGTAGCGAAAGTAATACTGGGGGTCGTTATAAATTCCAATATCGTTGGCTTCTACATGACCAATAATGGTGGCCTGATAATCGGCGTTGGTAAAGATTTTGGATAACCAGGTGCTCCACTCCACGGTTTTAAGCTCTACCTGAATCCCCGCTTTGGCCCACTGCGCGGCTACTGCTGTGCCAATGCGAACCTCGTTCTGATAAGGTGCGGGCAACTCGAGCGTGAATTTGAGCGGTTTGGCGGCGTTGTACCCCGCCTGCTCGAGCAGTTTTTTGGCCTGCTCTATGTTGTAGGGATAGGCTTTAGAGAGGTCCAGGTACCCGGCCTCGGCGGGAGTGCGGTGGCTGCCGATAACTTTGCCCTGACCAAACAAAATCCCTTCCAGAATCTCGGGCTTGTTGGTGGCGTACTGGAGTGCCTTTCGCACCCGTATGTCGTTGAATGGCGCTTTAGAGTTATTCAAGCCTAATGTAATTTTGGCGGTAGAGCCTCCGGTCAACAGCTCGAGGTTAGAGTCGGCCCGCACCTGTGCTAAATTTTCCGCGCCCAGCCCATACCCGATGATATCCACATCGCCCGCCCGGAGCGCGGCAAACTGGGCGTTCAGGTCAGGGATAATCCGAAAACTCACCCGGTCCAGATACGGCAAACGCTTGTTCCAGTAGCTGCTAAACCGCTCGAGTTCGATGCTCTGACCCCGGTTCCAGGCTCTAAATTTAAAGGGTCCGGTACCGATGGGTTGATTTTTTTGTGCGTCCACCCGCCCACTCGGCCCTATCACCGAATCCTGACGCGCTAGGTCAAAGAGTAAATCGTTGTCTCTCTCCTTGAGGGTTAGCACCACCGTTTGCTTGTCTGGGGCGCTCACCTTGCTGATTTGTGTGTAATATTCAGGGTGGGTATGTCCGCTCTTGGGGTCCCGCGCCCGCCCGAGCGCAAACAGCACGTCGTCAGCCTCAAAGCTCGAGCCATCGTGAAACTTGACCCCGGTGCGAAGTTTAAAGCTGAGGGTCAGGCCATCGCTCGAGACCGAATAACTGCGGGCAAGCTGGGGTACAATCCGGCCTTTGCTGTTGACCGTCAGCAGGCCCTCGAGCACGTTCTGATTGACCACGCGCCCAACGTCGGCAGAGGTTGAAGCGGTGGGGTCTAACAGCGGCGGCTCTCCGGCAATGACCACCCGTAGGATTCCCCCTCGAGTTTGGGCCAGGGCAGGAAATAGAGTCGCGCTCGAGACGATACTTGTAACAAGGCTCGAGAGCAGGGTAAAGCTGATGAGAATGGGTTTTTTCATGGCACTCCTTCTGAAAAATCAACGCTGTGGCTGACCGGGTTTTGGGTTCTGAGGTTTTGGGTTCTGAGGTTTAAGCTATCCTCGAGTTTAGCGAATAACTTGGTGTGGGAATTAGATTGGGGTGCAATCCAGCGCGGATAGGGTCAAAAGTTCAAAGTGTCCGGTCTGAACTTGAGTTCAAGAGAGAGTGTATGCTCGAGCGCAAATCGAAGGAGCAAAAGGTGTAGACCTATCCCTCGAGTGGTTGAGAGAAATCCTTATACGGCAAGCTTTTGTCAGTCTCGAGCGCTTTAGTTGGAATTCATATTATGGACATGAGAAAACAGAAATCTCGTCCACCCGGCTCGAGATTTCTGCATTTCAAAAACCTGATAAATTGTTTATGAGAATTTGTTTTTCTGGCTCGAGCAGTTAGCCCAATTCTCCCACCGCAGTGGTCAGAGCCGCCTCGAAACCGCTGTTTCTGGCTCGTTCGAGATGTTCGGTATTCACTTGTTCGCCCACTGCCACAATCTGGGTTCCGTCGGTGGTAAAAACGTCGTACTGGGCTACCCGTCCGATTAAATCCTCGAGCGGACGTTCTTTGACCTCTAAACTGACCATGTTGGCTACGATATCCTGGGCCTCTAGCACTTTTTCTCCGTCTGGATGCGCTATCTGGGCAGAAGTGTTCAACTCTTCACGCAATTGGTTCTCGTCTGTGTGTTCACTATGGGTTGGTACGATATCTTGAGACATAACTTGGATTTTAAAAGCACGGGCTGACGGACTACTGAAGGAAAACTGAAAGTAAACTTCAATAAAGTGGTTTGAAGGCGGTCAAATGGGTTACACTCGAGCAAAGTAAGACCTGAAGGACGATTAGGCTACATTTTTTTCACGCTCGAGCCTAGCAGGATTTATTTTTATCGAGAGGAGTTTCTTGATGCAACGTGTATTGGTAGTGGACGATGACCCGAGTGTACGCAACTTCCTGAAGCGCGGTCTGGCGTATGAAGGCTTTGCGGTGGACCTCGCTGAGAGCGGTGAGGTGGGCCTCCGCATGGCCCGTGAGCGCCAGCCAGATTTTGTAATTCTGGACCTGATGATGCCCGGAATAGATGGTCTTGAGGTGCTGCGTCGTCTGCGTGCTGTAGATGAAAGTTTGCCCGTCATCATGCTGACCGCCAAAGACACCCCAGAAGACCAGATTAAGGGCCTCGAGACGGGAGCCGACGATTATGTGGTCAAACCTGTAAGCTTTGAAGTTTTGCTGGCCCGTATTCGCGCCCTGCTGCGGAGGCGTGGCAAAGAAGTAGGCGGCGTGTTGCGCTTTGACGACCTCACCCTGGACCCTTCGGCCTTTACCGTGCGGCGCGGCAACCGCAATATTCAACTCACCAGCGTGGAATTCAAGCTGCTTCAGGAATTTATGGAACAGCCAGACCGGGTTTTGCCCAAACAAACCCTGCTGGACCGGGTGTGGGGACTAGACTTTTTTGGCGATGTGAACGTGGTGGAAGTGTACGTGAAACAACTGCGCCAGAAGCTCGAGGCCGAAGAAGAACCCAGATTGATTCACACCATCCGCAACGTGGGTTATGTGATGCGGCGAACTTAACGGGAAAACTCAAGCTCTGTAGGGAAATATTTGCAAAGTGGAAATATTTCCCTTTCTTTATAGTCCATGGATGTCCTTAATGAATTTACTTCAGTCAATGCTTAGCGTGTACTCATACCAAGTTGCCTTCATTACTTTTCACCCCGGAAAAAGCACCGGGATGGAAATCCATTACAGCAACCCGGCATTCTAGTTTTCTCGCTCCAAGTTGCCTTGAAGAGATGAAACTTCTTCAAGGCAACTTGGTATCAGTAAGCTGAAATTCAAGATTTGCGCTCGGGTGAAGTTTGACGCTCGAGCGCTTTTTTTCTCGACTGAAGTTCAGGAAACCCGACGCATCAAAACCCCGTATTCAGGCTCGAGGGTGTATTGACCCCCAAAGGAGCCTTTTTAATGACTTTTCTAGCGGTCACGCTTTTTGTGATTTTGTGGGTAGGCAGCCTCATCGCCACGTTTGTGCCTGTTCTGCCCTCGAGTTTTATCTTGTGGGGCGCTGCGCTGCTTTACGCTTTCATGACTGGATTTGCGGAAATCAATGTCCTGTGGCTGGTGGGGCTGGGCATCGTGGCGGCCTGCTCGAGCCTGCTAGACAATGGGGCCGGAGCCTGGGGAACCCGGCGTTATGGCGGCAGCAAATACGCGGCTTGCGGTGCGCTGATTGGCGGCATCGTCGGTATTTTCCTGGGTCCGATTGGTATTCTGGCCGGACCACTCTTGGGCGCGTTCATCGCCGAGATATTTTTTGGAGAACGAGCCGTCCGACACACGCAAGAAGTGGTCGGCAGGCCCGAGGTCAGTGCTCCGACTGTGCTGAGTAATGAAGAACGCAAACGGCTCGAGCGGGCCATCTCGAGCACCAAAGGAACTTTTGTGGGAATGCTGCTGGGCATCGGAGCAAAACTTGCCATTCACTTTTTTATGGGTCTGGCGGTGCTGGTCAGAGTTGCGTTCTAAACTACGTTCATGACCGTTTACGAAACAGATTTGATTCTCTACACCAGAAAAGGCTGTTCGCTGTGCGAAAAAGCGGAGAAACTCCTGCTCGAGCGCCAACTCCCCTTCAAATCCGTGGACATCGGCAGAGATGTTATTTTAGAGGGTCAATATGGCTTTGATGTTCCGGTGCTCGCTCGAGGGGAAGTGACTTTGCTTAAGGGCGTTTTCTCGGTGGCAAGGCTCGAGAAAATCGGGCTTTGACAGCGCCCTGAAAATCCTGTACACTTTTAAAGCTGCTTTTATCAGCAGGACCGAGGTACTCAACTGGTTCACTTTCTCGAGTTTGGCTCTTGCTTAACTGGGCTGCTTAATTAGAGAAAGATAGGCCCGACCCCGGTTCTCAGACTCACCCGGTGCGTCCAAACACCCGTTTTGGCGTGCTCGAGGGAAAGTCTCAGGAGAATTCATGCCCAAGCAAAAAACCAAGAAAGCGGCGGTGCGCCGTATTAAGATTACCGGCACGGGGAAGGTCATGGCCTTCAAAAGCGGTAAGCGTCATCAAAACACCGGCAAGAGTGGTAAGACCATCGGCAACATGGGCGTGGGCTTTATTCTCGCCAAAAGCGAGTGGCACCGCATGAAACTGATGGGGGTGAAATAAAATGCCCCGCGCCAAGACAGGATTTGTACGCCGTCGTCGCCACAAGAAAACCTTAAAGCAAGCCAAAGGCTTCTGGGGTACCCGTTCTAAGAACTATAAGAACGCCTTCCAGACGCTCTTAAACGCCGCAACCTACGAGTACCGGGACCGCCGCAACAAGAAGCGCGATTTCCGCCGCTTGTGGATTCAGCGCATTAACGCCGGAGCGCGTTTGCATGGCATGAACTACAGCACTTTTATCGCCGGACTGAAGCTGGCCAACATCACGCTGGACCGCAAGATTCTGGCTGACCTGGCCGCCCGCGAACCCGAAACCTTTGCTGCCATCATCAGCAGCGTTCGGGCCGCTCAGAAGCAGCAAGCCGCCTGAGCACAGGCTCGAGCCAACTTGTGCTCGAGCACTGTCCACACGTCAGAACTCCCGAGGTAATCCAGCATGGCCAAGCACCCCGTACCCAAGAAGAAAACCAGCAAATCCAAGCGCGACATGCGCCGCAGCCACCACGCTCTGGTTCCC
>JACMOA010000342.1 GCA_014378225.1 Deinococcales bacterium
ACGCTTCTGGCAGTTGCGTTAAGCGTTTGCTGAGTTCTTCATAAAACCACGCACGAGGGTACAAAGCAAAGGTTCAAAGGTCATATGTGTATTTCGCCCTATCCCCACCCCCCTAAGAACGTGCGATAATAGAATTTATGAGTGTCATTCCCTACGTCATCGAACAAAGTGGGCGCGGAGAGCGGATGTACGACATCTACTCGAGGCTGCTCAAGGACCGCATTATTTTTCTGGGTACTCCTATTGACAGCAACGTAGCTAACACCATTGTGGCTCAGCTTCTGCTGCTGGACGGGCAAAACTCCGAGCGTGAGATTCAAATTTACATCAACTGTCCCGGCGGCGAAGTGTACGCGGGTCTGGCCATTTACGACACCATGCAGTACATCAAAGCCCCCATTTCTACCATCTGCGTGGGCATTGCTATGAGCATGGGCAGTGTGCTCCTCATGGCCGGCGACAAAGGCAAGCGTAAAGCCCTGCCCAACTCGAGAATCATGATTCATGCCGGAAGTGCAGGGTTCCGGGGAAACGTTCCCGACCTCGAGGTGCAGGCGCGTGAAGTGATGGATTTGCAACATATTCTGCGTGGTCTATATGTGCGCCACACCGGACAGAATATGGAGAAACTACGTCAAGACATGAGCCGCGATTTCTTTATGAACCCCGAAGCAGCGCGAGATTACGGCATTATTGACGATGTGGTGGCGTATGAACCCAAAGCGCTCGAGCTAACTCCAGACGAGTGAAGCAGTTAGCCATTAGCTTTTTAAAATCCTGCTTTAAACCGCTCGAGTTTTAAAAAGTTTTTTAAAGCATCTACTCGATTTTAAATGACTCATACTCACCTACCAAAAGGAGAAACAGCGAAAACCGCCTTAACCTTTAGCCCAATGCTAATCGCTAATCGCTAATCGCTAATCACTACCATGGCCGACCGTTGTAGTTTCTGTGGACGCTCTTACCCCGTGATTGCCCACCTTATCGAATCGCCCAGCCATAACGCTCATATTTGTAACGAGTGTGTGGACCGGGCGCACCAATTCCTCGAGCAGAATCTGAAGAAAAAGGAACCCGTGGAATGGGTTATGGGTGAAATTCCCAGCGCCAGAGACATCAAAGCCTACCTGGACGAGTATGTGATTGGACAGGACGAGGCCAAAAAAGCCCTGGCGGTGGCGGTAGTCAGCCACTATCAGCGCCTGTCTCACCCCGAGGCCACGTTGGGCAAGTCCAACATCCTGTTAATTGGTCCTACCGGAACGGGCAAAACCCTGCTGGCTCAGTCTCTGGCCGAAATGCTCGAGGTTCCTTTTGCCATCGCAGACGCCACTACCCTGACTGAAGCAGGTTACGTGGGCGACGACGTGGAAAACGTGCTGGTGCGCCTGCTACAAGCCGCCAACTACGACCCGCAAATGGCCGAGCGCGGTATCATCTATGTGGACGAAATCGACAAAATCGCCCGCAAAGGCGAGAGCACCAGCATCACCCGTGATGTCTCCGGCGAGGGCGTGCAGCAAGCATTGCTCAAGATGGTGGAAGGCACCGTGGCTATGATTCCACCGCAAGGGGGGCGTAAACACCCCAACCAGGATTTGGTGTCCATCAACACCAAGAACATCCTGTTCATCGTAGGCGGGGCTTTTGACGGACTCGAGGACATCGCACGGCAGCGCACCAACAAGCGCTCGCTGGGTTTTGGACGCGAGTACAAGGGTGAGGAAACTGAGGAGCTGCGTTTCATTCCCGAGGATATGGTCAAGTTTGGCCTGATTCCCGAGTTTGTGGGCCGCCTTCCCCTGATGGTGCAATTGCACGAGCTGGACGAGAAATCGCTGGTGCGGATTCTCACCGAACCCGCCAATGCCATCGTGACCCAGTATCAAACCCTGTTTGGGTTTCAGGGCATTGACCTCGAGTTCACCGAATCCCTGCTGCATGAAGTGGCGCGGCGGGCGCTCGAGCGCAAAACCGGAGCACGCGGTCTGCGGGCGGTCCTCGAGCGCTCCATGACCGACCTGCTGTTTGAATTGCCACTCGAGCACGTTAAGCACATAGTTTTTGACTCATCGCACATTGACAATTCTCTGCGAGCACTTGAGTCTAGTACGCTCAAGAAGTCTGCTTAATTCTTGCTAAGGTTACATAATTCGGGACCGAGGAGGATTATTCTTCTTTCTGTCCCGAATTACTTTTTTGAGTTGGGATGGATTTGGGAAGGTGAAGGTTTTTCAGGACTCCGCTCGAGCGCACTTTTAAGGACGGCGAGGGTATTTCTGACTCGAGTCTCTGGTCCGCGCTAAGGTTTTCACAGTTTTGACCGCTGGAAAACTTACTAAACACTCTCAGGGGAAGTCCTAAACTAGCAATTATCTGGGGAAGCACGCCCTGACCTAACATTCAGGTTATCAGCCTCGAGAGGGCGGTATAATACTGCAATTCTTCCCTCCCCACCACCCGACTCACACGCCCTAAAAAGGAGAACGACCTATGTATTGGGAACTTCCCGTTATCGCACTCAGAAACATCGTGGTTCTCCCCGGCACCAGCACCAGCATTGACGTGGGACGGGCCAAAAGCAAACGCGCCATCGAAGAAGCTCAGGCCGCAGACCGCCGGGTTTTACTGCTCACCCAAAAAGACCAGCGCACCGACGACCCCTCAGGTGGGGACATGTTCGTGGTGGGAACGCTGGGCGTGATTAAGCAGGTAGTTCGCCTGCCCGACGGCACCCTGCAAGTTTTGATTGAATCTCAGACCCGCGCTCGAGTGACCTCTTGGTTGCCTACTGGATACATGCGGGCTGGAGTGGAAACGATGGACGCCCCCGAGGGCGACACTAGCATCGTCAGCACTTTGATTGGCGAGATTCGCACAGGGTTTGAAGAGTACACCCGCCAAAACAAGAACCTGCGCCTGGACAACTACCAGCTCGAGAACATTCGCGCCCTGACCGAAGGCGGTGGTCTGGCCGACCAGGTGACCCACTTTGCCACCTGGGCCAGTGAAGACAAGCAGGACATCCTCGAGACCCCTGTTCTCAGCGAGCGCTTAACTAAAGTTTTGCAGTTCTTGACCCGTGACCTCGAGCGCTTTAATCTGGATAAACAGATTGCAGGGCGGGTCAAAGAGCAGATGGACCAGAACCAGCGCGAATACTACCTGCGTGAGCAAATGAAAGCGATTGGTAAAGAGCTGGGCGGCGGCGAGGAAGGCATTGCCGAAACCGACGAGCTGCGCCAAAAGATTGAGGCGGCAGGAATGCCCACCAAGGTCAAGGAGAAAGCGCTCAAGGAACTGGCAAGGCTCGAGCGCACTCCCGGTGGTAGCCCTGAAGGAACCGTGGTTCGCAACTACCTGGACTGGCTCACCGATGTGCCGTGGGACAAGCGCGACGAGGAAATTCTAGACATCGGGCGCACCCGTCAGATTCTGGACGAGGACCACTTTGGCCTGGACGATGTGAAAGACCGTATCCTCGAGTTTTTGGCCGTGCGTCAGCTCACCCAGGATATGCGCCTGCTGATTGAGACCGAGCGTAAAGAGCGCGGCGAGGACGAGCGCGACGCTAAAGACCGCAGTGATGACGGAGATTTGCGTGCGCCCATCCTGTGCTTGGTGGGTCCTCCCGGTGTGGGAAAAACCTCGCTGGGTAAAAGCATCGCCCGTTCTCTCAACCGTAAATTCGTGCGGATGGCGCTGGGCGGAATGCGTGACGAGGCCGAGATTCGCGGCCACCGCCGCACCTACATTGGTAGTATGCCGGGACGCATCATTCAGGGAATGCGCAACGCCGGAGTGGTCAACCCCATCATGCTGCTGGACGAGATTGACAAGCTCGCAAGTGATTGGCGCGGCGACCCCTCGAGCGCCCTGCTCGAGGTGCTAGACCCAGAGCAGAACCACACCTTTCAGGACCATTACATGGAGGTCAACTACGACCTTTCACAGGTGATGTTCATTACTACTGCCAATACGCTGAGCAGCATTCCCCGTCCGCTGCTGGACCGTATGGAAGTGATTCAGATTCCGGGTTACACCCTGAACGAAAAGGTGCAGATTGCCAAAGTGTACCGCTTGCCCCGCCAACTACGGGCGCACGGACTCGAGGGCCGGCTCGAGCTGACCGACGCGGCTGTGGAGCGCATTGCCGAAGAGTTCACCAGGGAAGCCGGGGTTCGCAACCTGGACCGTCAGCTTGCCAAACTGTCCCGCAAAGCGGCCCGTGAGCTGCTCGAGAAACCCTGGGAAGGTATTAAAAAGGTAGACGCCGAGCAAGTGCCGGATTATCTGGGTATCCCCCGCTACCGCCGCGAGAACGCCGAAAAGCTGCCTCAGGTGGGCGTGTCGCAGG
>JACMOA010000343.1 GCA_014378225.1 Deinococcales bacterium
TGCCGGTGGGTCGGAAGCTGGTTCACGAGTTTGGAGTTGAGCGTGTGGAAGAGCGTTTTACCCGCTTTGAAGCTATGCTTAGAGCCGGATATTCACCCCGCTCTCGAGGGGCGGTTTTGGTGGATGTCGTGCGGGACGAAACCGGAAAATATACTGACACAGAAGGCAATTTACTCTTTGAAGAAGCTCGAGGATTGCCCACCCCAGGTGCTAAAGCTCCCCGGAAAACTACCCAAAAAACCAAAGAAAAACCTGTCTTGGACTTAGAAACACCTGATGAAAGCTCGAGTGTAAATTCCGATTTAAACCCCCCCAAAAGCACGCTCGAGGAGCAAGCAAACCGCGCCCTGTCCACGCTTCAGGTGCTTTTTGGCAAGCGGCTGACCACCCTGACCTACGCCCGAATTCGTAGTGCCATCGAACATGGGCAGCTTGAGGGAGGCCAACTGGTCAAAAACGCCACCAAAGCGGCTATGGGGCTGCGCCTGGAGGATATGGCGACCCAGCTCATGGGGTCTCTTGAACTCGAGCAAACCATCGTCCGTTGAGCCTAAAAATGGTGTATAATAAGGTTTCAGACGTTAAATACGTTCTAAACTCTCTAAGCGACACGTCTTAAAATCACTTTTGATAGGCTTCTATTTTAAAGTGTGGACACGAGTGAAGGTATGTGCTACGCAGACGATTGTAGAGGCATCTCAGCGCTCGAGAGGGCTATCAGAACACTCTCTTTTGAAGTCAATTTGCGTCCCGCTAAAAGTTGAGTCCAAAATTGAAGTTTGAAACTCGAGGGTGAGCTAAGTAGCTAAAACTTGAATTCGGGCCTACCCAAATTTTTTCGACTGTCGAACTGATTTCAGAAGTCAAGTGTTTTGATTAAAAAACCTATTTTTACCGTACCAGTAAAATACTAGTCGCTCGAAAAGTCAGCTTTGCGAGATGTTTTGAACTACTCTCGGGTGGATTGGGCAACTTTTTTGTTTGTTACTGCGTTAAGGTAAGAATATGAGCACGCTCGAGCCAGCAGGACTTTTGCCATGACCCTTCCCGAAAAGCGGCCTTCCCAAATCGTAATTGTTAACCTGTTGCCCACCGCTTTTTTAGTGCTGGGCACTATTTTGCTTTGGCGCTGGATTGGCCTGCTGCGCGAAGTGGTTTTATTACTGGCCCTTTCAGCGCTGCTGGCTGCGGCTCTTAATCCGGTGGTGATGTTGCTGCGCAATCGGTTGCGTTTTCCTCGAGCATTGGGGGCGGTAATTGCCGTTTTACTGTTGCTGACCGTTGTGTTTTATGCCGGTTTTTTGCTTTTTCCAGAGGTGGTAAGGCAGTTAAATAGCTTCATAAAAAATCTGCCAGAACTTACCAAAACGCTCGAGAAAACCGCGAAAAGCTGGACCGAGAGTCAACCCCTGCTCGGGTCAGTGGAAACCCCTCAATTTTTGAGCAATATCAGCCAGAGATTGGGGGCTTTTGGGGTTGAACTGCTGGCCAACGCCACAGGTTTGCTAGGAGACGCCGCTCGAGTGCTGACTTCAGCGGTTTTCTTAGTGGTGTTAGTGGTCTACATGCTGGCCCAGCCTGAACCCCTGGTGCGGGGCGGTCTGGGTCTGGTCCCCCTGGCTTTTCGCGCTCGAGTGCAGCGTATTGCCGAAAAAGTTCTGGCTGAACTGGGAGCCTGGGGCCGTGCAGAGCTACTGCTGATGTCAGCGATGGGCCTGCTTACCTTCGTGGCCTACACTTTGATTGGCGTTCCCAACGCTTTACTTTTTGGCTTCATAGCAGCTCTGGGTGAAGCGGTTCCGACGGTGGGACCCATCCTGGCGGTACTTCCTCCGCTGCTTACTACACTGGCAACCGAGCCGGACAAAGTGGTTTTGTTGCTTTTTGTCACGGTGGCCATTCACCAACTCGAAAATCAGCTTCTGGTTCCACTGCTTCTGGGTCGAACCCTCAAATTGCACCCCGTGTCGGTTATGGCGGGTGTGTTGGGATTTAGCACGGCCTTTGGGGTATTGGGGGCATTCCTGGCGGTTCCCAGCCTAATTGTTATTAAAACGGTTTACCAGGGTTTGAGCGAACTCGAATCGGACTCGGAACCCAAACTCAAGCTAAAAGATACTCAACTCGAGGCTCCAGAAGCTAAATTGAATTTTCAAAAAAACGAAGGTTAAACCGAGGTGATTGCTCGAAGTAAAGCGCTAAAACCATCCTTGCTCAAACCGATTGTGAAAGTGGACATAACGTTATGTCCACTTTTTTGCTCCCGAATTGTGGGCTAGAAAAACTGGGCTGTGACCCCAAATGCTCGAAATTTGCAAGAGATTTCCCAAAGTTGTGTTGGCAAGTTCCCTAAAGATTCGCTAAAGTAGGTCAACGTGATGCTTTTGCGCTGGGTCAAAAACTTGAATCTTTTTTCTAAACTGCTGCTGCTTAGCCTGATGTTCAGTCTACCTACGCTGCTCGTCGTGGGCTTTCTGATCTCGGGTCAGGTGCGCTCGAGCGTGGAAACTCAGGCCGGGATGCGGCTTGAGGAACTGGCCTTTCAGACAGCGGATAGGTTGGACCGGAACCTGTTCGAGCGCTATGGAGATGTACAGGTTTTTGCCCTCTCGAGCGCGGCCCGTGAAATGGACCCCTCGGCGCTTCAAGACTGGATGAACACCGTGGTGCAGGCGTACAGTCCCATGTACAGTTTGATGGTGGTGGCCGACACCAGGGGCCGAATCGTAGCTTTCAATACTCAGGACGGCGAAGGTAAGCGCCTGGATTCGAGCAAGATCCTTCAGCTTTTGGGACGTAACGTTTCTGGCGAAAAGTGGTTTGAAAACGGGATTAACGGACGCATTGAACTGGGAAAAAGCCTGGTGGAGGGACTGCACCGGGACCCGCTGCTCGAGACAGTTTACGGACCTTCCAAAAATCTGGCCCTGAGTTTTACTGCCGCCATTCGCAACACTCGAGGGGATATTGTGGGGGTGTGGACCAACCGCTTTGACTGGACTGCGGGGCAAACCATCTTGCGTGAAGCCGAAACTCGAGCGCAAGCCAGTGGGTCGCGCAGCGTTCACATCACCATGTTCGATTCGGCGGCGCGAATTCTGGATTCCTCGGACTCGAGCCGGATTTTGAGCGGGAGTTACAGCCTGCAAAGTGCGGCTCGAGCGCTCAGAAATAAAGTGAGCGGTTACGCGTTGGGACGTAGTTTCGTGAATGACGATGTAGCGGCGCTCGAGGGCTGGGCGCAGGCACAGGGTTACTCGAGCTTTCCTGGGCTGAACTGGACCGTGGCAGCCAGTCAGGACCGGAGCGAGGTGAACGAGCAGGTCAGAAGCTTCACGCTGAGCTTGTTGGTGCTGTTTCTGGCTTTACTACTGGCGGTGCTGTTGGCAGCGTGGCTGATTAGCCGCTACGTAACGGGCCGAGTGAAGCGCATGGCGGGTGTGGCGCGGAGTCTGTCTATCGGAGACCTCGAGCAGAATTTGAACGATGACTCGACAGATGAACTGGGAGGGCTAGCCCGCTCTTTTGAAGAACTCATCAAGCATCAAAGCAAGATGGCAGGCATAGCTCAGGCGATTGGACGCGGAGAACTGGACCACACCTTTAGTGCTGCGTCTGAGCGAGATTCTCTGGGGCACGCTTTTATAAATATGTCGCTCGAGCTGCGTACTATGGTCCTTGAGCTGCGTGGGGGCGCACAAAATTTGCGGGTTTCGTCGCAGCAACTGCTCAGTCAAGCCAGCAGCCAGGCCTCGAGTGTGAGTGAGCAGTCTGCTGCCGTGGCTGAAACTACCGTTACCATCGAGCAGGTCAAAGCCAGTGCAGACCAGGCCGTGGATATGGCGGCTACTGTCAATACCAATGCTCAGTCCGCCAACCGCGTGGCTCTGGGCGGAGTAGAAACTGTTCGGGTGGCTGAAAGCGGAATGAACGACATCAAGGAGCGGGTCAGCACCATCGCCGAGAACATTCTGGCCTTGAGTGAGCAAACCCAACAAATTGACGACATTATCAGCACCGTAGGAGATTTAGCGGACCAGAGCAATTTGCTGGCGCTCAACGCGGCCATTGAAGCCTCGAGAGCCGGGGAACACGGGCGCGGTTTTGCGGTGGTGGCTCAGGAAATCAAACTTTTGGCAGAGCAGAGCAAGGCGGCAACGGCCCAGGTTCGCACTATTTTGTCTGATATTCAAAAAGCGACTAATGTGGCGGTGCTCTCCACTGAGCAGGGTATTCGGGTGGCGGAGGGTGGCGCGGTCAGCATGAGCAAGGTGGGCCGCACCCTGGACGAGCTGAACGAGGCTATCGGGCAATCGGCGTATTCGGCCCAGCTTATTGCCGCTTCGGTGCGGCAGCACTCGATTGGCATGGAACAGGTGGCGGTGGCGATGGGAGACATCAACACGGCGGTGTACGGCACCCAACAGGCCAGCGGGCAAACCAGGGCAGCAGCCGAGGAACTCAATGCTCTGGCGGGAAAACTCAATGAACTGGTAGCCCGTTACCGGGTTTGAGGCGGGTGAATGACCCTCCATCTGAACCCTGACCTGAACCCCGAACTCGAGCGTATTTTTCAGCTCGAGGCCCTCAGTCGGCTCGAGAACCTGTGGACTTTGCTCGAGAATCTCGACAAAGCGCTGCTCGAGGCCTACCGTCTACGCGGCGCGGCGCGGACGGTCTATCATCCGCTCGAGCATATTTCCCAACAGCTCGAGCGGGCTTTTCAGAACCTCGAGTTCGAGATTCCCGCCCTCGAGCTGGAAGATGATTTGATTTTCGAGGGTCTAGAAATTCTCGAGCATTTGAAGCTTTCCCCGGAACTTGGGCGCATTTTTAGGAGTGAA
>JACMOA010000344.1 GCA_014378225.1 Deinococcales bacterium
GAGAGGGATTCCTTTTGTGCTGGTCACTTTGATTGGGGTTCAGGGCAGTTCTACCCGCAAGCTGGGGGCGCGGATGTGGGTGGCGCTGGACGGCTTTACGCTGGGTTCGGTGTCCTTTGGCAGTTGTGGCGACGGTGAAATCAAAAAGCGGATTGCAAGTGTGTTCGAGCGGGGAACTGCACACCGTTTCTCGTTTCTGGTGGGCGAGGACGAAGATACTGAACTCGGTCTGGCCTGTACCGGAGATTTAGAAGTTTTCCTCGAGCCGAATCCGCAAGTAGAAGCCGTTTGGCGAGACGCGCTCGAGCATCTAAACTCACGGCAAAACGTAGTAATTAGAACGACGCTCAAAGACGTTCCAGAACATAGTCTTAACACTTCAGTGCAACCGTTCAAACCCATTCGCGCTCGAGTCGAAACCCTCGAGAATAGCACAAACGCATTTCTCGAGCGCTGGTTTCCCCCACCCCATCTGGTCATCATCGGGGCAAACCCCATCTCTGGGCCACTCTCGAGAATGGCGCTCGAGCTGGGGTGCGTAGTCACGCTTTTTGACTCTACCTCTGAAAAGTTGAATCCTGAGTGGTTCCCAGGCGTGCAAAATCTCTTGGCGGGAGACCTCGAGCAAGTTTTGAACCTCGAGCAATCTGATGTTTGGACCGCTGTAGTGGTGGTTTCGCACAACTACGCGGATGAAGTGTTTGCCTTGAGAACCGCCCTCTCAAGCAAAGCCGGGTACCTGGCAGTGCTGGCCAGTGGACGGCGGGGCCGCGCTTTGCTGCGTTTTCTCGAGGATTTGGGTTTCTCTAAACCTCAGCTCGAGCGCATCAGAACTCCGGCGGGTCTGGATTTGGGACTGGACACGCCCGCCGGAATGGCCTTGAGTATTTTGAGTGAAATGACCGCCACGCTTAACGGGAGGACGGCTGTTCCCTTCGTGCAAAAGCAACGTATTGAGCGATAATAAAGCCATGCTCGAGCCTTCAAACATTTGCGCCCTGATTCTTGCAGCAGGGCGCTCTTCGCGTTTTGGGGAATCCAAAATGCTGGCCCCGCTCGAGGGCAAACCCCTCATCCGTCACGCGGTAGAAAATACGCTCGAGCACCTCCAAAACGTCCGAATCGTACTCGGGCGCGAGGCGGAAAAGGTGAAAGCCGCGCTCGAGGATTTGATCCTCGAGTACGTAGAAAATCCCCATTTTGCTTCCGGAATGAGTTCTTCCATCAAAGCCGGAATTCGTGCGCTCGAGCATTCACAATTTGATGCCGCTCTCATCGTGCTAGGAGACCAACCTCGAGTACCACACAAAGTTTTTAGAACTCTGCTCGAGGCATACCACGGTTCAAACGCTCAAATCATCGTCCCCATTTTTCAGGGTGTGCGTGGACATCCAGCCCTTTTCGCTCGAGAAGTCTGGTTAGAGTTGCTGGCGCTCGAGGGTGATTCCGGCGGCAAGGCCGTGATTGAATGCGACTCAGCTCGAGTGCAAAGAGTCCACTTTGATTTTCCCGTACCAGACGATGTAGACACGCTCGAGGATTTAGCGAGGCTCGAGGATTAAGCAATCTGGCTTAGCCGCTCGAGCGAACCACGTATTTACTTCTAATCTAGAAACCCCCAAACTGAACCTAGCCTGCCTGTGGGACTCGAGCGCGACTTCCGAAACCCCTTTAGATGGACGCATCGCAGTCGCGCCACTCTTCCCCGAGCAGGCTCCTTTCATGGAATCCCATTATGACCACCTTTGAACAAACCATCACCCGCGAAGACTTGGCGCTGTTTGTCAACGCCTGCTTTGTTTCCACGGGTCAGAAGGAGTTTTACAGCAGCGCAGCCGAGCAAAGCCTCTCGCTCGAGTTTCTGCACAGCTACATCTGCACCCACTACCGCCGCCTGTACACCCGCACTCTGGCAGTAGGCGTAAATCACTACGCCCGAATTGAAATTGTGCGCCATCTGCTCTCGAGCGGGAAACTCTGTCCGGCGGATTTTCGGGCTGAAGAAGGCCAACTCATCAGGGCGGCGCTGCGGAGTTTGCCGCCCCAGCGGGTGTGGAAGCTGTTCGAGCGGCTACGAAAAGACGGCGTGAACAACCGCCGTACCCGCGCTACCGTGCGCGAGTACATTTTGAAACACAAAGAACTCCCGTTTCAGGCCATCAAATACCGTCACAAATTGCGCTCGAGCTTGATGCACGCACACCTTCACCTGGACGAAGAACTCTCGAGCTTTCTGTTTGAGAGTGGTTTCAAGAAGAGTGTCAAGTTTGAAAACCCACTACTCGAGACCTTCCGCGCCGCGCATTACAGCATGGAAAAGGTGTACGAGTTGCCGTATTCGATTGCCGAAGGTCTGGCGGCCAAACACAATATTCCCAGGGAACGTTTTCTGAAACGGATTGAACCGCGCATGACCGAACGCGAAAAGCTGCGGCTCCAATCCTCGAGCGGTGGAAAAATTGCTCTGGACCCGGCCAAGCTCGAGCTGACCGAACTGTGTGTGTACTTACTGAGCCTGACGTTTGACGAGCGCATCAAAGACCGCGTTCAACTCGAGGGCTGGCTCGAGGTCGCTACCCGTAAGGTGGTGCGTTCGCTCGAGGGTCTCAAACTCGAGGGTAAAGTAGCTGCCGTACTGGACAACTCTTTCTCCTCGAGTGGCTCGAGCGAAAAGAAAAATCGTCCGTTGGCACTGGCGTACTCAATCCACCGCTTGCTGAAAGGGGTAGGCGCAGACTACCAGGCTTTCTGGACCGCGCCCATGCCAGACGAGCTTTTGTTGCACGCTAAAGGTCAAAGCAACCTTTCGGAGCGCTTTTTAGATGCTCTCGACTGGGGCGCTGAAACTGTTATCATCGTGTCAGACGCGGCAGAAAACGACCCCTCGAGCGCATTTAAAGCCATCTTGAGGGGCTACCGTCAAATCGGCGGAAAAGCTGCCGTGCTACACCTCAATCCCTTTTTTGATTCTCAAAATCTCAAGGTGGCCTCGCTCAGCCCAGATTTGCCCGCACTGGGATTGCGCTCGAGCGAGGATTTACCCGCCCTACTCGGCTTTGCCCCGTTTTTCTCTGGGGAGTCTACTCTGCCAGAACTCGAGGATTACTTGGGCGCTCGAGCAGGAAGGTTGCTCGAAACTCTTGCTCGAGATTTGACAGAAGAACCCCAATGGATTTTATGACCCTCTCCCTCACTGGACTCACCGCCGCGCCCGCTCAAGTTTGCGGGGGCATTCGCCTGGTGCCGCTGTTGCGCGATAAACCCTGTATGGATGTGCGGCTCGAGCGCCAGCCTTTTGAGGCAGATTTGACCGTGGTACAAACGAGCAAGAAAATGGCGTACTGGGCTTTTGTGCCACACGGTTTAGTGCTGCACTGGGCCGACAGCGGCGAGGAAGTCGAGGCCATCCAGGGGAGTCAGTTGCGGCGGGCAGACGGCAAAAAAGCCAAGTTTACCTGGGGTAAGGTGCAACTCCTGCACCGCATGGCCAAGCGGGTGGACAAAAAAGCACTGCGCTTTTTGCCGCTGCACACCACGCTCGAGGGGTTTTTAGCGCTACACTTCGGCGGCCCTAGCCTGAAGTGGCCCGAATACTCGGGGTTTACACTAAGTCACGGTCTCGGCTCGAGGAGTGAGTGGGTGCATCCCGGCGGCTCGCTTTATGGATTTGAGGGGGCGCTGCGGACGTTCGAGATTCACACCGGTCAGGTGGGCGTGATGATTTACGTGGCCGGGGTATTAGCGAGTATCTCGGTGTTTCCGTCTGCCCAGGACTACCGCCGCCTACACAGCACACTGCTCGAGGACGTGTACGGCGAACTCATCTGGCAATACGCTTTGATGCATCCCGAGGCTCAGCGGCTCGAGAATGCCCCTCGAGTGGAGGGTGCAAAAACCCTGGCAGATTTGCGCGGGGCTTTGTACCAGGCTCGAGCAGAAGAAGCCCAGTTCTCGCTCGAGGTGATGTCCGGCGACCTGATTGGCAGGGACTTGCGGCTCGAGACCGTGTATTCTCCCGGCGACCTGCGGCTCGAGCGCTTTCTGACCGACTTGAACCCCAATTTGCCCAACCACATTGGCGAACGACTCACCCGAGCGGATGGCGAAGTGCTTTACCTGAAAACCTTTTTGCTTTCGAAGGTGCAGCTTCGCCGCGCCCGTCTACTCTCGAGTCTGGCGGCGCAGGATTGGCACCTCGAGAGTACCGCCACAACGCTCAAACTCAGCCTGCAACAACTCGTCCTCGAGTTCGAGACGTTGGGATTCGGGTATCTGCTCAAACCTCATCTGCTCGAGGCGGCACACAGGCGTTAAGCTCGCAGAACAGGAACCGATTTCCAGCTACCGTAAATTTATGAATCTGCTCGAGACGGTTCCTCTGCCCCCGTTTGAATCCGCACTTACCCCAGAATTCTTCAGCAGAGACCCGGTGGTTATCGCTCGAGAACTGATTGGCTGCCGGTTGGTGCGCCATTTTGAGGATGGGTACGCTATTGTCAGAATTGTAGAAACCGAGGCTTACGACTGCCCTAACGACCCCAGTTGTTACGTTATCGAGCGTTTACCCGGCGCTAAAGATGCGTTGCGAGGCCCCCCGGGACGGTATTACTTTCATAAATCCTACGAACACTTTTTACTCAATGTGGTGTGTCAACCCCTCGAGTACGAGGCCACCATTCTGATTAGAGCGGTGGAGCCAATGGTCGGACTCGAACATTTACAGAAAAATCGCACGGTTAAAAAAGACCTCGAGCTGACCAACGGACCCGCCAAATTGGTTCAGGCGCTCGAGCTGTATCCCAGATTTGCGGGTCTCGAGGTCAACCAGCCGGACACTTACTTTGCACCGGGTAAACCTGTACCAGAGGAGCGCGTGACGATTACGGCTCGAGTAGGATTGAGCGTCGGAAGAGAATTGCCGTGGAGGTTTTTCGAGACGGGGAACAGGTGGGTTTCAAGTGGTAAACCCTCGAGTTAATTCCAGACAAATTTAACCCTACATATTTAACTCTTAAACGCATCTCATTTGCTCGAGCGCTAAAATACACCCTTATGTCGCGTCTCTCCAAACTCAGCTATGACCGGGGAACACTAACCCTGCACCCTCCCCCCCGAGGCGCAAAAGGTTGGCTTGAGCTGGCAGAGTGGGATGACCGGGTGGACCGTTTCCGGGTTCCGGCGGCCCAATATATGGATTTGCTCGAGCGCCTGAGACTGGACAAAACTACGGTTCAGGACGACGCAAAAGGCTGGCAAAGCTTTGACCTCGAGCGGGGCCGCGAACTCAAACCCTTTGCCCACCAAACCGAAGCCCTGGGGGCCTGGACCGAGGCGGGTGGACGCGGAACGGTGGTGTTGCCTACGGGTTCCGGCAAAACGATTCTGGCGCATATGGCGCTCGAGCAACACAAATTGAGCTGTCTGGTGGTAGTTCCTACCATTGACCTGATGCAGCAGTGGTACACCGGCCTCAAACTCAGCTTCCCCGAGGCCGACGTGGGCCTGCTGGGGGGCGGTTCAAAGGACAGCAGCGCCATTCTGGTGGCTACTTACGACAGCGCCGCGCTTTACGCCGAAACGCTGGGAAACCGTTACGCTCTGGTGGTGTTCGACGAGTGTCACCACCTGCCGAGCGACTTTTACCGCGTCATTGCCGAGTTCAGCATCGCCCCATTTCGGCTGGGCCTCAGCGCCACCCCGGAGCGCGGAGACGGCAGGCACGCCGACCTCGAGCAACTGATTGGACCCGTCGTGTACCGCAAAACCCAGGCTGAACTGGCGGGCGGCACCCTATCGAGTTACCGCGAGGAACACGTCTTAGTTACACTCTCGAGCAGTGAGCGCGAACGTTATGACTCCCTGCGGGCCGCTCGAGACGCATTTTTGCAGAGCAAGAATCTGCGGCTGGGCGGCGTGGACGGCTGGCAAAAATTTGTGCAACTTTCTGGACGCTCGAGGGAAGGACGCGCCGCCATGCTGGCCCA
>JACMOA010000345.1 GCA_014378225.1 Deinococcales bacterium
GACCACGCCAATGGCTTCACCCGCCACGTTGAAAATCGGGCCACCCGAATCGCCTGGAGCCAGCGGAGCGTTCATCTCGAGCGCACCTTTGGGAAAATCGGCCCGTCCTGCGTCTACATCCAGCCCCAACAGCTTGCCCACCCTGGACTGCAAAAAATCTCCCCGGCTGTTGCCAATCGCCAGCACGTTCTGACCAATCATGGGGGTCTCGAGCGCTACCTTGACAAAGTTGAGCGGGGTCTTAGAGGTGGCTTTGACCAGGGCGATGTCCTGAGCTGCGTCAAAGCCAATGAGTTCGAGCGGGAAAACCTCGTCTGCGCTGGTGCGTGCGCTCAGTTGGGTTCCACCCTCGACCACATGATAAGCGGTCAGTGCGTAACCATCTGCACTGATGAAAAACCCGGTGCCGTAACCTTCTCCGGTACGCTCGAGCTTGAAGGTGGCGGGCCGGGTTTTGTTGAATAAGCTTAGGGCTGCGGTGCGTGAAAGGGCTGCGGTGCGGGTATTTGGGGTAGTTTGGGCGCTCGAGAAGGTGGGAATCAGCAATAGACTCGAGAGCAGCAAGATTTTTGCGTGTGGGGCGCAGAGGGACATTTTTAGAGTATGCGCGTATGACATGAGTTTGAATGTGGGATTAAGGTTAGAAAAGGCAAAATTGTAGGAAGAGGTTCTGTTGTGAGCTGCTCGAATTCTTTCCTACACTCGAGGGTGTGCGAGAGCATTAAACTTTGCACATGGCTTTGACTCTCGGACAACCTGCCCCAGCCTTTTCAGCGGTCAGCGACAATGGCGAACACATCACGCTCGAGGGGCTTCACGGCTTCTGGACTGTGCTTTATTTCTATCCCAAAGCCAGCACACTCGGCTGTTCCATAGAAGCTCAGCGCTTTGAGGCATCCCTACCGGAGTTTTCCCGTCTCAACGCTCGAGTGATAGGGGTCAGCACTGACACTGAGGCGGCCCAAGCCAAGATGCGTGAAAAGTGCTCACTCAGTTTTCCTCTCCTACCAGACAGCAAAAAAGAGATTTCTCGGGCCTATGGTGTCATGGGAGGTTTCACGGGGCTGCTGGGCGTGGCAGACCGTCAAACGTTTTTGATAGACCCACAGGGCAACTTAGCGTTTCACTGGAAAAAGGTCAATCCGATGAATCCAGCTAAAGATGTGCTGGACAAGCTCGAGGAACTGACGGGTGTGCAATCCTGACTCGAGGACCCACATTCAGTTCAAATGTTCCAGGTTTCCCTACCCTTCGGTCCACCTATCTTTTAGCTCGCGGACAGGCGGTCTGGCCCGGAAAGTGCCGATTTGTCCAAGACATCGCTCATCGCCAATCCCTCGAGCGTTAAAGTGAAGCCGTTGCCACCACTGGATTGAATTCGAGCGTGTCGGTGGCATACAAGCGCCCAGACTCGAGCTGAAGGCCCAGATAGCCCACGCCTTTTCTCACGGCGTCATCTAATGCGGCCCCCTCGAGCACAATGTTTTTGCTTTCTCCGGGACTCAGGGTCACGCGGCCCACCCTCAGCCCCAGCGGTTCGTTGCTGCACACGTAGTAGCGGGCATTAAACAGCTCACAGCTTTCTGGTTTGCTCGAGCGGGCGTAAAAATTGAGCGTCACGGGGCCAGAAGGGGTCAGTGCATTGAATTTGACGTTGGTTTGTACTCGCACTTTCAAAAACTGAACCTGTTGATTAAACTGTGAATCCGCCAGATAAGCCACCTGGCTCGAGGCGTCAGTAAACAACTCTCCTTTGATGTCGGTGCTCAGAGTAAACGGGTTCAGATTTTGCCGCTGAATCTCGAGGGTGCCGCAAGACGCCAGACTGAGAGAAAGCAGCGTGAAGAGTGCTCGAGCTGAAAAGGTCATAAGGGTATCATGCGTCTGAGTCGGCTCGAGCGGATGAGAAAGAGTAAATTTAGGTTCTACGCTCGAGGGAAGAGGACTCGAGCAAAGGCCATAGACTTTTTTTAACAACTTAATCCCCAAGAAGTCTGTAACGTGTCTGACCTCGCCTTCGGCTTTTTGCAAGTCTAATAGCGAACCTTATTCTGAGATTTCGTCCACGCCTCAAAAGCCTTGAGTGATTCCTCTCGTCCTAGTGGTGCAAACTCGAGTTTACGCTCACCTTTGGCTCGAGCGATTTCTTCATAGATAAACTGGTCATCAAACCCAATCGCGGCGGCGTCTTGTTGGGTGCATCCGTAATACACTTTTTCCAGCCGCGCCCAATAGATTGCGCCCAAACACATCGGACAGGGTTCGCAACTGGTGTAGATTTCGCAGCCCTCGAGATTGAAAGTACCCAGGACTCGAGCTGCTTCCCGGATAGCGCTTACCTCGGCGTGCGCGGTGGGGTCATTGCTGGTGGTGACAGAGTTGCGCCCTCGAGCCACAATCTGACCGTCTTTGACGATGACCGCTCCAAACGGGCCACCTGCGCCACTTTGTACGTTCTCGAGCGCAATTTGAGCCGCTTCAGCCATAAAGTCTGGATTCATGGTTTCAGTATAGACAATCTGAATTTGGCCCTTGAGCGCTCCTCGATAACGCATAATTGCGCTCTTGCCCTCGAGCGCTTTTTTTTGGTACACTATATAGTCGAGTCGAGCCGCCTTAGTCAATATGGCTATTTACAGCGCGGCTCCGTTTTTAGAGGAGCAAGAAGATGGAACTGAAAGCCTACCCCCGTCAGGGAACCAAAGGTCTCGCCGAGGGCATGTTGCCTGTGGTGGCCTACAACAAAAACAGCAATGTGTCGCTCAGTGTGGACGCCAAGCTGTTTGACCGCATTTTTCGTCAGACTTCTACACACGGCTTGATTGAACTGGTGGTGGAGGGTGGCGAAACCATCCCCGCGCTGGTTAAAGCGGTGCAGATGAACAAGCGCACCCGCAAGCCTCAACACGTTGATTTCTTTGCCGTGACTTACGGTCAGGAAATCGAGGCTCCGGTGCCTATTCACACCACGGGCAAAGCCAAAGGCGTGATTGAGGGCGGAATTCTGGACATTCTGGTCCACAACCTGCACATCATCGCTCCGGGTCCTCGCCGCATTCCCCAGGAAATCGTGGTAGACGTGACCAAACTCGAGATTGGTGGCGTCATCAGCGCTGGAGACATCACCCTGCCCGAAGGCTGCAAGCTGGCCGCAGACAAAGCCGTTGCAGTAATTACCATTTTGGCCCCCCAAAAGATGGCCGAAGCCGTTGTTGAAGCGCCTATCGAAGCCTAAATTTTTGAGGTTCGCTCGAGCGAGACCCGCACATTTGAGTGGGTCTCGCTTTTTTTGTGGCTCGAGTGGGAAGAGTGATGAGCAATAAGCTAGAAAACGGGTGAAATTTGAGTTTCAGCTTCCATGGGTTGAGATACTCAAAGCTAAAGGGTGACCCGTGGGTCGGCTTTTTTCATTGAGTACTACACTCGAGGGCTTACTCTTCGTTGCTGTAGTTGC
>JACMOA010000346.1 GCA_014378225.1 Deinococcales bacterium
CTCGAGCAGCCACAAACTTTCCGGGTGACTCTTGAGGACAATGGGCCACTCTTCTGGGGCGTGAACGATGAAGATTTGCAGCTTCTGTTTCTCCTTGTCAAGCCGATAAGCGTGAGGCCGAAAGTGCAGCGTTCCCAGGCGCAAACTGCCCATTACCACGATATCTAAGGGCGGTTTAGGGGGAAGTCCACGCTCGAGCACGTCTTTGACTTCTCTGGCAAAAGCTCCAGACCAACCCTGACCCACCGGGGGTAGCTCCGCATCGTCCCACAGGGCCTGACGCATTCGGCGGCGCAGCCCGTCCAGGTCCCCGCGTGAGGCCACTCCACTCTGTACCCTGGCCCCATAGCGTCTCGAGAGATGGCCTTTGAGCTTGCACGGCACATACCGTGATAGCTCCCAGGCGCGGTTCTCGTGGGTAGGAGGCAGATGCAGCCAGTCCAGTTTCGCATCCCCAGCCGTGCGGTGTTTCAGGGTCCACTCGAGCGCCGAGGCCACCCCCCCAGAGTTCAGAGTTCCCCGCTCGAACCCCTCGAGCAAGGGATGACCGCGCAGATTTCCGCTCCGGTCTGCACTGGGATAGCTCGCACGCACGCTTGAGCCGCGCCATAGCGCCTCAAAGAGTAGGCTGCTCGAGCGCCCTGCCATGCGGGGCCGTAGGCCGCCCAGCACATTTCCTGTACGCTCCTCTTCGGCAAAGAAAAAGTCTTCACCCTCCTCGAGCGCGTAGGTTCCCTCGAGCACCCCCAATATCCAGACCCGTTCAAACCTCGAGCCAGACGCTTCTTCGGGGGTCAGCAACAATACGCCGGTCTCGAGCGGTAAATGAATCTGCACCTCGCACAGCAGCGCCCGCATCCAGGCCAGCAGGGACGCAGGTCGCGGCGTCTCGAGCAGGCCGTACACTTCGCGGGCCAGCAGGCGCAGCGGGTCACGGTCTTTGAGTTTCACCCGCTCGAGCAGGCTTTCTACAAAGTCCAGCCAATCTTGCAATTCTCCCAGCTCGAGGCTTGTCTCAAACACCATCACCCGGTAAGGCTCCAGGTCCAGCGTCACTCCCTCGAGTTCTTCCAGCCTTTCCAGAAACACCAAGCCATCGCCGCCCAGACCGCGTTTCTCCAGCACTTCGCACAGGGTTTCCAGGCCATACAGCCCGCTCAGCGTCTGCATGTCGCGCAGCGGGTATCCCCTCGAGTGGACCGAGAGCAACTTGGAAAACAACAGCCCTTCGGCACACTCGAGCAGTGGGGCCTGAGACGCGTTTGCCAGCGGAATTCCGTATTCGGCGGCTACCTCGAGCAAGGGGCGCTTGTACAAGCTCGAGGGAACGATAATCGCCAGTGAGTGCAGGTTTTCGGGCTTTTCGGTTTTCAGCAGCGCCGCCTTGACCTCGCCTAACACCGCTCGCGCCTCAGAATCTGCGTTGGGATAGGCACACACCGAAATCTGGGGCGCGGGACGGGGTTTCAGGGTTTGCACCTTTGCACCCAGAAACCGGGCGATGATTTTCACCTCGCCCTCGAGCAGACGGGTGGCAAATGGCTGTGGCGCACGGTCAGGCAGTGTTACCAACAGGGATTTGCAATTTTGAGAAAGCGCGGCAATGGCCCGTAACTCCATCGGGTTGAGCGTCTGGTAGCCGTCTATCAGCAAATGCTCTATCTGTAGCGTTGCGTTGCCCTCGAGCAACTTGATGGCCTCGGTTCGCACGTCGTCGGGGTCCAGCAGGTTTCTGCGCTCGAGTTCGGCGTTGTACAGGCTCAAAGTCTGCTCGAGGGTTTTCTGATACGGGTCCTTAGCGTTTGGAACACGCTCGAGGCCGCTGCGTTTGAGTTCGGCAATCGAGAGCGCGTACAGCGCCGCTTCGCCGGGTTCAGCCGCTCTGCCCAGCACTTCACCCAGCACTCGAGCGACCAGCGCCACCCGCGCGGGCACACTGAGCAGGCCCTTGTCGCTTCCGGCCCCCTCGAGTATTTCGTACATCTGGGTTTGCAGGTCTGTCAGGCGCACGCCCAGCGAAGGTTTTTGGGACAAGCGTTTGAGCAGGCTCCCTCGCTGTGCGGGCAGGGCAATCAGCGTGACCGATTCAAACCGTGAGGCACACTTCCAGGCGTGCTCGAGCAGGGTTTGAGTTTTGCCGCTTCCAGCGGGTCCGCTGAGCACGCTACGCATGGGTCCTAGTGGTATGGGGTCCTAGTGGCATGGGGTCCTAGTGTAGAAGCTCGAGAGACACCAAAGGGTGAGAAAGGGGATAAAGGATAGCTCGAGCGTTCAATCCCGAATCACCGAACTGCGAAACAGCTTCATAGAGCGACTTTGCAGTCTGACGGTACTGACCGTGCTCGAGGGATGAATTACGCTCGAGGGGTCCTCCAAGAGAATTCCACTCGCGGGACGGTTTTCAACTGCAATGCTCGAGGACCCCACCAGCGGCGCTCTCAAGGTTCCCTCAAGCGTGCTGACCACTTCCTCTCGAGCGACCTCCTCTCGAGCGGCGGGTTTGGGCGTGTTTACCGTGCGAATAGGTGAATAAAAACGGTCTTCACTGGTGTCCAGCTCGAGTTCCCACGGCAGCAGTCCGCCAAAATTGGGCAAGGTGAACTCGAGGTCCAATTCACTGGCGTTGAGCAATAAGAGTAGATGGTCGTCCTCGAGCTGATTTCCCTCGTCATCCACGTCGTCTATGCCGTTGCCGCTCAGAAAAATTCCCAGGGTGCGGGTGACGGGATTGGCCCAATCCGTGTCGGTCATGATGCCCCCGTCGGGGCGTAGCCAGATGAGGTCGCTTACCAGCGAGCCGCGAATGGGCCTTCCCTTGAAGAAGTGGGTACGGTGCAGGGACGGGTGGCGCATCCGGGTGTGAATAGCTTGCTTGGTGAACTCGAGCAGTTTTTCTTGTTCTGGATTCAGGTTCCAGTCCACCCAACTGATTTCATTGTCCTGGCAGTAGGCGTTGTTGTTGCCCCTCTGGGTGCGGCCCATCTCATCCCCAGCCACCAGCATGGGCGTTCCCTGCGACAGGAAAAGCATGGCCAGAAAGTTGCGAACCTGCCTCGAGCGCAGGGTATTAATCTTGGCGTCCCCTGTTTCACCTTCCACCCCATGATTCCAGGAATTTTCATGGCTCGAGCCATCCCCGTTATTCTCGCCGTTGGACAGGTTGTGCTTCTGGTTGTAACTCACCAAGTCTCTCAGGGTGTAGCCGTCGTGGGCGGTGATGAAATTGATGCTCGAGTAGGGGCGGCGTCCGTCGTCTTGATAAAGGTCGCTCGAGCCGGTGATGCGGTAGCCCAGCTCACTGGCTACCCCGCCCTGACCTTTCCAAAAAGCCCGCACCGTGTCGCGGTATTCGCCGTTCCACTCGGCCCAGCCCAGCGGAAAGTTTCCTACCTGATAGCCGCCGTCTCCCACATCCCACGGTTCGGCAATCAGTTTGACCCGCGAGATGATGGGGTCCTGGTGAATGATGGTGAAAAAGCTCGAAAGCTGATTGACCGCGTGCAGGTCGCGGGCCAGCGCAGAAGCCAAATCAAAGCGAAACCCGTCTACGTGCATGTCCTGAATCCAGTAACGCAAACTGTCCATGATGAGCTGTAGGGTCTGCGGATGACGTACATTCAGGCTGTTCCCGGTTCCAGTGGTGTCAAAATAGAACCTCGAGTTGGGCGCAAGACGGTAATAGGTGGGGTTGTCAATGCCCTTGAAACTGAGCGTAGGACCCAGGTGGTTGCCTTCGGCGGTGTGGTTATACACCACGTCCAGAATGACTTCTATGCCCGCTTTGTGCAGGGTTTTGACCATCTGCTTGAACTCGCGCACCTCGGACCCCGGCTCCCGTCCGCTGCGGAAACGCACTTCTGGGGCAAAGTAGCTTAAGCTCGAGTATCCCCAGTAGTTGGTCAGCCCTTTATCCTTCAAAAAAGCGTCGTCCACATGCGCGTGAACCGGCATCAGCTCGAGAGTGTTAATCCCCAACTCTCTCAGGTGCCGAATAATCGGGCGGCTCGAGATGCCCAGATAAGTGCCGCGCAGATACTCCGGGACTTCAGGGTGCAGCTTGGTCAAACCCTTGACGTGGGCCTCGTAGATGATGGATTGATGGGTAGGAATGCACGGGGGTTCGTCGTCCTCCCAGTCGAAGTAATCGTCTATCACTATGCCCAGTGGAACCCCGCTCTGTTCTCTGGGTTCCATCTCGAGGTCTCCCCTGACCCCGCCCACTCGGTAGCCAAACACGCCCGCCTCGAAGTTCTCGATGTCGCTCACGGCCCTGGCATAAGGGTCCAGAAGCCGCACGTTGGGGTTAAAGCGCAGGCCCCTTTCTGGCGCGTAGGGACCGTAGACCCGGTAGCCGTAAAGCTGTCCAGGGCGTACACCCTCGAGATAAACGTGCCACACGAAAGCAGTCTGACTGCGAACCGCAAAGCGCTGCTCGTTTCCACTTCTATCGACCAGACACAGTTCAACGAGTTCGGCATTCTCAGAGTAGAGGGCAAAGTTGACTCCTTTACCGTCCCAGCAGGCCCCCAGCGGGTAAGCTTTTCCGGGCTTGACCCGAAAATTCATCGGTTTTCCTGAAAAACTTGGAAAACGCAAGAAAACCCGAAAAAATCGAGAATAGAGTGGGGTATGATGAGAATTTGCTCGAGCATGGGTTTCAACATGAAAAAATAATCACCTGACCTAAAGGTGTACAGCACTGAGGGCGTGAGAACTATTAAAGGGCTTACAAGATTAAAGCATGGGCTTACACTTCCAGGCCATTACTAAAAACTCGAGCAAGCCAATCCAGGCCCTCGAGGTAGTGAAATCAGTGTAACCGCTCAAGCTGACGGGCGAAAGGGGGAAGGAAAGAGAGAACGCCTCCGGCTGTCTTGGCCAGCCCGTTAAAAACGGGGATAAAATAACTTCCCGATTTAGAAAAGCCCCTTGTCATGTGGAGCAGGGCGAAACATCTCAACCCAGTTGATATTTAGACCCTTCGCCCTGCTCAGGGTGACAGAAAAAAGTCCTATCGCTCGAGTTAAAACAAGGAAGTTAGCTCAATCCCAATCCTGTAGGTACTGGAGTCAGGTCAAGACGCCGATGCGCGGCAAGGCCCAACGGGATGCCGTTTTCGCCAAGACAGTGCCGCTCTATACTTGTAACTCGAGCTAAAACTTCAAGGTCCGTTTTTTCAGCAATTCCGCCAGAATTTGCGGGGTCCACACTTCCTGGCTGTACATGCTGTACTGCTGTTTGAAGCGTCCCACCCGGTCCCAGATTTCCCTCGAGTCACGCGGTGAGAGGGTAATCAGTTTGACCAGGGTGTTCATGTTATCAAATACGTAAAAATCAAAGTATAAATCGTGTTCGCGGTTGGACGGCATCATCAGCGGAAAGCCGAAGGGACGGTACTTCCAGCGTTTTTTGTGCCGACTCAAAAGCTCGGCAGCGAGGCGCTTGAAGGGGCTATCCGGGAAGGTGTGACCCTGGCCCTCGAGGTCGTAAAACAGCGTGTTAGGCGGGGGAGCCTCCGGCAAATCCAGACGTTTGCTTCCGGCTCTAAAAGCGGGTTTGGAACCTTTGGGCGCGGCAGTGCCTTCCGCTCGAGCAGTGCCGTCTGACGCGATTGTGCTGGGTTTGGCTTTGAGCGGACCTCGAGAAGATTTCATTTCTTCTCTGGCTTTCTGTGCTCGTACTTCTTTCAGAGCCTGCTCGAGTTTGGCGGCTCGGGCGGCGGGGGTGGTGGGTTTGGGCCGCTCAGTCATGGGGGTAGTGTACAAGGTATACAGAGAAAACTCGGTGAACCTCTTCCGGCTCACAATTTTTACTCCTCGAGTGTTTCACTCTTAACCTATGGCGCTCGAGGCTCTTATCTTCGATTTTGACGGCACGATTTTGGATACCGAAACCTCAGAATATGCACACTTTCTTGAGCTGTACCGAGAATATGGCCTGATTTTACGGCTCGAGGACTGGCAAGGTGCTGTGGGAACCTGGAACGCTTTTGACGTGTGGGAACCTTTTCGTCATCTGGACGCCCAGGAACTCGAGCGACTGCAAGTGCGCCACCGTACCGCGTTGTTGGCACACCTGGCAGAGTTGGATTTGCGACCTGGCGTTAGAGACGTACTCGAGCAGGCCAAAGCCAAAAATCTGAAACTGGCCATCGCCTCCTCAAGCGACCAGGAATGGATTGTAGGTTTTCTCGAGCGCCATAATCTGATGGATACCTTTGACGCGCTTTCTACCCGCTGGGAGGTGGAAAAAGTCAAGCCCAATCCGGCGCTTTATCTTTTGGCCCTCGAGAAGCTGGGTATAAAACCCGAAAACGCTCTGGCACTCGAGGATTCACTCAATGGCTACCACGCTGCCATAGGCGCGGGTTTGTTGTGTGTGGTCACACCGCACGCGGTCACAGCTTCATTGCCTTTTCCGGCTCACGCGCCCCGCTTAGAAACGCTCGAGGGCGGATTAGGTGTGCTCGAGGGGATTTATGAGGGGTTTTACTCAAGGGGGTAGGGTGGGTCGTGGGTGATGAACTAAGAAAGTCTGCATTTTTGAACGCAGACCTTTCTAAACCAAAAACTGATAACCCAAGTCTTTACTTCTTACGCCCAAACAACGTACCAAAAAGACCGCCCTTCTTCTCCGACGCTTTAGGGAGGTTGAGTGGAGCATTGGAAGCGGGTGGAGTTTTGGGTTTTAGCTCGGTGCTGGGGCCGTGCCGACCTATTGAGGGGCCGTCCTGGTCGGATTCGCGCTCTTTGGCCTCGCTGCTGACCCGTTCCATGTGGTCTAACTGGGTGTCGCTCATGTTGGACGGTAGGGGTGTTTCATCGTCCCAATCCAGCATTTTGGGTGGGGGAACGTAAATTTCGCTGCCGCCCAGACGGGCTAAGGCCCTCGAGAGACTGGCGTACATCTCTGAAGCGCTGGGGCGGTCTTCCGGGTTTTTGGACAGTGCTTTTTCCAGGTCGCGCACCGTGGCTTTGGGCAGTTCGGGGCAGCGCGTAGCCAGTGAGCGGGGAAAAGAGGTCAGGTGGGCCACCATCAGCGCCTCGTAGCTGTCGCCCTCGAACGGGCGAACTCCGGTGAGCAGTTCATAAATCAGCACGCCCAGACTGTACACGTCGCTGGACGCGCTCGAGCCTTCTCCACGGTAAATCTCCGGAGCCATGTAAAAAGGGCTGCCCGCCGAAGCGCCACCACTGCCCAGCCGCACTGCTACGCCAAAATCTGCCAGATAGACATTGCCCTGCTTGACGAAAATATTGGCGGCCTTGATGTCCTGATGGATGATGTTTTGGGCATGCACATACGCCACCGCCGAGGCCATCTGGGTGGCGTAACGCAGCGCCGTCACCAGCTCGAGCCGACCCGCTGCCACCAGGTGGTCCAGGCTGCTTTCAGAAAAATATTCCAGGCACAAATGGGCGTCTGGTCCGGCAGGAATTCCGCTGTAGCTCTTGACGATATGAGGATGCTCGAGCCGCAGGGACATGGTGACTTCCGAGGCGAAGCGGTTTGACTTTTCCACGTCTTCACGCACATCGTCACGCGGCAACTTGAGCGCCACCTCGCGCTTTTGACTGTCGAGTGCCAGATAAACCATTGCGGTTTTGCCTGTGCCTATCAGGTAATCGAGTTTAAAACCCAGCATCCTCAAACACCGCCTTTAACATATGAGAAGTGTACTGCAAAGCCCTAATTTGTTGATAAGAAATCTTCACATTATTCCAGAGTGGCTGTACTTTTAGAATGACTGTAATGGACTAATCCGCTCGAGACTCCTCTGGGAAATTCTTTGAGCACCCGCTCGAGGGCCTTTTTTGAGGTGGCGTCCACCATCTTGGAAAAAGCGAAACCGCCCCACTTTTCACCGCCGGGAAGCTCCACGAACACCTCGACGTGCAGGTCGTAGAGCAACTCCGTCTCGAGCGCCCGTCCTACCCCGGACACTTTGGCCCAAGTCTTGCCACTCAACTCGAGCGGGTGAAGATTCGCGCCCTCAGCAGTGGGTTCGAGCGTGCTTTTGAAAGGAATGGGTAGGTCTCCCAGCAGTGGAACAGAGACCAGGAGTTCTGCGGTGACGATTGGAGCCTCGAGCCTGTTTTCCTCTAGCCTACTCCCCTCTAGCTTGAGGTCCCGCATAAAACCCACCTCCTTGAGCGACGCCAATGGGTCTCGTAGGTACGCCTGTGCGGTCTCGAGTGGAGTGGTGTGGAGAATGCGAAAGCTTTGTTTAAATTCGAGTTTCATAGGGGAATTTAGCTAAGTTTATTGTGGGGTTATCACTGTAGGGGTATACAAAACAATGGCTTTATTGGATGCGGTGTGTACAGTGTGCAAACCCTCGGGTCGCACCGATATCACTTATTCCATCCACTGTACACGAACATGTTGAGAAGACTGCGCTTCCTGTAATTCCTCGTCACTGACTGCCCGCAGGCGGCCCCGAAGCGCAAAACTAGCCGTGCTCGAGGCAAAGCCTACCCGCACCA
>JACMOA010000347.1 GCA_014378225.1 Deinococcales bacterium
ACCCCAACGGTAACAGCACCCCCGGCTACAACGTGGGAGACCGCATCCGTTTGTTTGTGAAGCCCAACCAGAACGCCTACATCTACCTGTTCAACGTAGACCCCAGCGGTAAGGTCGATTTAGTGCTGCCCAACAAATACAGTGGCGGCGGCAATTACGTCAAAGCTAACCAGACCAAAGCCTTCCCAGACAGCCGCGACCCCTTTACCTTCGACATCAGCAATGAAGGCGGCTACGGTGTGAACAAAGTGTTGGCCCTGGCCAGCAAGAAGCAGCTCAACATCAATGACATCGCTCGTTTTCAGAGCCAGAGCAGCAGCAGTGCCGGAGGCTTTGCCGAGGTGCGGGTGACGGGTGAAGCCAATCTGGCCCGCGCACTCTCCATCGTAGTTACCCCCATTCCCCAGGATTCCTGGGTCAGCGACACCGCTTTTTACACGGTTCTGGGCGGAACCTCGAGCAACACCACGCCCCCTCCCCAGCCTGCTCCTAGTCAGGGAACCTCTTACGGTAGCGTGAACATCATCACCAACTTTAACGGCGCAGAAATTTTCATCAATGACCGCCGTTACGGACGCGCCCCCACCACCGTGGCTGATTTGGCCCCCGGAACCTACAAGGTGACGGTTCGCGCTCGAGGGTTTGACGACTATACCGTCACCATAACGGTGCAGAGCAACCAAACCGCCAGTGTGACCGCCAACTTTCAGTAAGATTTTCTAGCAATCTCGAGGGGACCAGAACACTCTGGTCCCCTTTTTGTGGTTCGAGCTTGTACAATTCGGAAATCATTCTTGCCTCAACCCAAACAGTATTACCGCGTCTACCTCGAGCGTAAAGGTCATAAAGTGTATGTCCCAATCTCGAGCAGGGATTTCACTGTTCGAGTTACAGCGCAACCTTATTTGTCAGGTTTATTAGATGTGCTCGAGACTAAAACCCCTAAACTGGGCTTTGAAACCCATACGCTTTGGAGAACAGGCCATCACCCCAATCTGCACAGGCACATCAGCAGGAAAGTACGCCAAGCGAAGCATCTGGAAATGGAGGCCATTCAGGGAATAATCTATCCGAACCGCGTCGCCTGAGCGCTCGAGCTTCAAGCCCACTCGAGCGGGCTTTTCTTGCAGAGCAACAATGTTCCAATCGCTGTATGTGCGCGTGACCACCGCAGACATACAGTACTGACCCTGCTCGAGTTCTATACCAGTTTTTATCCAGTTCTCCCCATCCAGGCGCAACATAAGGCCCGCTTGGTCGTAGAGTTCGGTGTAGTCGCCCGTAAATTCAACGCGGGCTATAAAATTTCCAGCCACGGTTTTCAGGTAAGCGTGACCATTGTCTGGCGAAAATCCGTAGTGTGTGACCCGCCAGAAATCGGTGTTCTCGTCAGTGATGATTTCCAAAACGCCCGTCTCAAGGTCGGGGCCATTCAGGGACCACTGTTTGGGTTCGTTGAGCCAGTGCATAAATCAGTGTAGGACAACTACGGTGTCACTGACGCAAAAAAGCCCCAATTACATCCCGGAATAAAACGGCCACCATAAATAGCATCAGGAACGCAAAACCCAGGAAGTTGACAAATCCTTCCTGCTCCGGCAAAAACGGTTTTCCTCTCAGGCGCTCGAGCAGAGCCATCAGGATGCGGCCCCCGTCCAGCGCAGGAATAGGCAACAAATTCAGAATAGCCAGACTGAGGTTAATCAGCAGGGCAAACTGTAAAACCCCCCAGATTCCCGAATTCTGAGCCAACTGTCCCGCAATATTGCTCGAGGTAACAGGTCCCACCACTCCAGTGTTTTCGCTGATAGGAGCGATAAAAACCCGACTGACCGCACTAGCAAAACCCTGAACCGCCGCCGGAATACTGGTGACGGCAAAACGGGTGGCCTCGAGCGCCGCCTCCCCTACCCCGCTCAGACGGCGCACCGACTCCTGGCGCTCTGGGCCGTAGCTGATGCCGAAGAGTTTACCGGGAGCCGGAATGTGGGTAAAAGACAGCTCGAGGGTATTGGAGCCGCGCTGCACAGTAAAGGTCTGCAAACCTCCACGCTGGAGAGCGTCTTGCACCCGTCTGTAGCCGGGTCTGGGAGCATCGTCCACCGTTTCATTTTCGGGCAGAACCTGACCATTGATGCGGGTGATGACATCACCCACTTGAAGACCTGCGTTTCTAGCGCCGTCCCCCCGAATTTCGTAGATTTCGGCGCGGTTGTTGAAGGTCTGCACGCTTTGCACGCCCTGAGTGGTATACACCGCCGTGAGCAAGCCCACCGCCAGCAGGAAGTTGGACAGCGGCCCCGCAAACAGAATCGCCACCTTCCCCCTTGTGCTAAGGGCGGAGAAACCGTGTTTGGGGCGCTCGAGCTTGCCGTCTGGCCGGGCGTCTGCCACCATTCCATCAATTTCTACGTAGCCCCCAATCGGCAGCAGACTAAGCCGCCACTCCGTACCTTTCCACTTCCTGCGGGCGACTATCGGTCCCATGCCCACCGAAAAAGCGTGAACCTTGACCCCTTGCGCCCTGGCGGTGATGTAGTGTGCAAACTCGTGCAGTACCACCGAAACAATTAAAATAGCCAAATAAATCAGCAATCCAATCCCATTCATAAACTTTTCTCCGTAACATTGGCTCGAGCGCCCAATCCCTTCACACTTATCCACTCTCGAGCCATTTCCCGCGCCCAAGCGTCTGTTTGGGCGATGCTTTCCCAGGAAAGGCTTAGGGTAGGGCAGCGCTCGAGCACGTATTCAATGAGTCTGGGAATGTCCAGATAGCCCATTTTTCCAGCCAAAAAAGCTTCTACTGCGATTTCGTCGGCAGCGTTGAGGGCGCAGGGAGCCACACCACCGCGCCTTCCCGCCTCATAGGCCAGCTCGAGGCAGGGAAAGCGATTCAGGTCTGGGTGAGACAGCTCGAGGGTTCCGGTCAAATCGAAGTCCGTGAAAGGCAGCTCTGGACGGGGTGCGCCGCGCACATCACCGGGAAAGCGCATACTGATGGAAGCCGCCTCAATACCGTACTGAATGGGCATTTGCATGGAGGGCTTGCCCAGATGCGCCTTGACGTTGCCGTCCCGGAAACGCACCAGCGCGTGAATAACGCTGCGCGGATGAATCAGCACCTTTACGCGCTCGAGGGCCAAACCGTACAGATAGTGGGCCTCGAGCACTTCCAGACCTTTGTTCATCAGGGTACTCGAGTCAATAGTTACTTTTGCGCCCATGTTCCAGGTGGGGTGGTTGAGCGCCTTTTGTGGGGTGACAGTGCTCAAATCCTGCGGCCCCTCTCTGAAAGGACCGCCCGAAGCGGTGAGGATAAGTTCGTGTACGTCCTCGAGCGATTCTCCCACCATGCACTGATAAAGGGCGCTGTGTTCGCTGTCCACCGGGCTGATGCGGCCCCCAAACTGGGCCACCAGTTCCCAGATGAGAGAAGCCGCCACCACCATACTTTCCTTGTTGGCCAGCGCCAGCGCCGCCCCCCGCTCGAGCGCTACTCGTGTAGACGCCAGACCCGCCAGACCAGGAATTGCCCCAACGACCACCTCACCGTGCTGGGCTACCTCGCAGGGGTCTGCCACCACCTTCACACTCAGGCGGGAACGCGCCCTCTCGAGCAGATTTTCATTCACGCTTACGAGTTCGGGTTTAAACTCCTCAACCTGCTGCTCGAGTAAATCCAAATTGCTGCCCGCTGCCAGCGCCTCCACCCGGTAGCCCCTCAGACGCGCCACAGTGAGCGCCTGCGTGCCGATGGACCCGGTGGAACCCAGAATACTGATGCTCTTCAAAAGGACCTCGTGAAAATCAAAAAACGTGTCAACCTCATCGCTCGAGTGTGAGACTTGAGCTATCTACACACAAGGCAAAGGCTTACGGTGCTTGAGAATTTAGGCTCGAGGCAGGTTGCTGAGCACTCGAGTTCTGCCGGAACCCCTGAGTTCCAGACCTACGGAAGTTAGATTCTGGCACTACTGGAGGCGGCGGGGGTTCCAACTCCGGCAGCGGCCCAATAGTGCGGGTTATCTTGTTGCCTACCGCGTCCAGCACGGTAATGGTGACGGTGGCCTGCGAAGTTTCTACGTAAAATTCTCGTTTTGGCGCAGGTTTGAGGTCTAATGCTGCGCCGTCCAGTAGGATACTGCGAACCTTCAAATTGTCGGCGGCAATCCCTGCAATTCGGGTGACGTTGTTACGGCGTTCCGCCTTGATAATCTCGAGGGTGGGCTTTTTCAGGTCCACCGTGAGCGGCAGCTCTCGAGTGCTGACCAGTCCACCCACATCGGTTACTTTGATGACATAAGAAAGTTTGGCTTCGGTACCGCTGGTTTGAAAGGTAAAACGATGGATGCGTTCACCCTTATTTTTCGGGTTTGCCGCTGTCTTGGGAGCCACAAAATGCGCTCTGCCATTGACCTCGATTTTACCCACCCCTCGGTCATCAAAGGCGTAACCCTTGACCACGGTATTGCCACTTCTCGAGACCATTCCCGCCTCGGGCTGTTCAATCACGATATGGGGATTAAAACCATCCTGTTCACGGCTACAGCTCGATAGGGGAAGAATGAA
>JACMOA010000004.1 GCA_014378225.1 Deinococcales bacterium
CATCCTTTGCTCGTCAGGACTTTGTTGGTGGGGGGTTTCACCGATACGCCACACATCCGCTTCAAGCCACAGGGTCAACAGTAAAATCAACGTCTCGAGTTGGGAGGTCTCGAGTTGATAGGTCTCAAGTTGGGAGGTCTCGGGGTCGTGTTTTTCACGGGGAGGGAGACGCAAAAACCCTCGTATCTTCCCTCGGCGCTCGAGCAAAAAATCCTGATATTCCTCCGCGTGTTCTCCAACGCTTGCCACAAGCTGAGGCGAAGCCTCTTGCACCAGAAACAGGCTGCCCCACTCCAAACTCAGCACGGACAGTACCGCCTCGAGCAGTGCTTGTGCGCCTGCCCCGCCTTGCCAAAGCAGCGACGTCACGCTCAAAGGCTCAGGCGTGGCCGATTCTGCAAAAGATTGGGCATGGCGGGTCATAAGTAGACAGTGAGAAAAAGAAAAATGTATGTTTAGTATAACCGATTCATCCACTCCCAAAGTTCTGAGAATTGTCCTCTGGTCTGTAAAAGGGAGGTTACACAAATGCCTTTACCGTGAACGCAATTGCCAAGCTCGAGGGTTGCTTGTAGGCTAAAGTTTCATGAACGCACTGATACAGCGCATCCGACTCGAGGGAACCCCTCTGGGACACGGCAACGTAGGAATCGTCAAACTAGATAGCCTGATTAACCATCAATTAGACCCACAACTCACCCTTGAGATGGGACAAGCCTTCAAAGCCCGGCTCGAGGCGGCGGGCGTGAGTGGGGTCACTCGAGTGCTCACGGTGGAGGTCAGCGGCATTGCAGCGGCTCTGACCACTGCGCTGGCCTTTGGCGTCCCGATGGTGTACGCCCGCAAAACCCGGCCCATCACCCTGTCCCCGGACCCCTACACAGCAAGCGCGGTCAGTCGGACCAAAGGAAATGAAGTGACCCTGAGCGTCTCGAGGGATTTTCTCAGCTCGAGCGATAGAGTCATCATTATTGACGATTTTCTGGCCAGTGGCAAAACCCTGATGGCCATGGTGGACATCGTGCGGCAAAGCGGGGCAGTTCTGCTGGGCCTGGGCGGAATTGTGGAAAAAACCTACGACGGCGGACGCGCCCTGCTCGAGCCACTGGGCATTCCCATCGTGAGTCTGGCCTGTATTGAAAGTGCGGACGAGACGGGAATTGTGGTCTCGAGCGGGAAGGGTTAGGTTTGGCAATGAGTTTTTTCTAGTTTGCTAAAGACTCACTTAAGTCAAGTTTTTAAAAATCAACATCGCGTCGCCCAGGCTGTAAAACCTGTAATCAAACTCAAGCGCCGAAAAATACGCGGCTTTGATGCGGCCCACTCCAGCAAACGCGCCCACCAGAAGCATCAAGCTCGAGTTAGGCAGGTGGAAATTGGTGATGAGCAGGTCGGGAATCTGGAAAGTATACGGCGGATGGATAAAGATGGAGGTTGCACCCTCTCCAGCCTGAACTTGCCCGTTTGAGACCGCACTCTCGAGCGCCCGCACGGTAGTGGTTCCCACCGCCACAATCCGGCGACCCTCGAGCTTGGCCCGGTTGATGGCGCTTGCTGTAGAGGGGGGAATGCTGAACACTTCTTCGTGCATCTGGTGGTTCTCGAGCAGTCCACTGATAGGCTTAAAGGTTCCAGCCCCCACATGCAAAGTCACAAAATGGCGCTCCACACCCATGCGCTCGAGCGAATTCAACAGCTCCAGGGTAAAGTGTAGTCCCGCCGTGGGCGCGGCCACACTGCCCCTTTCCCTCGAGTAAACCGTTTGATAGCGCTCTCCCACCAAGTCATTCTGAATGTAGGGCGGCAGCGGTAAACGTCCCAAATCGTCGAGTAGCGGTTTGATGTCCACATCAAACCGTAAGATTCTGGCCCCGTCCTCGAGTTGACCCACAATATTTGCGGTAGCCTGACCCTCACCAAAAATTAAAGTATCCCCCGCCCTACGAGCAGGCTTGAGGTATGCACTCCACTCGAGCGGGCGGTGTTCACGAAGTAGCAACACCTCGAGCTTACCACCCGTGGGTTTACGCGCTTCCAGACGGGCCGGAATCACTCGAGATTCGTTCATCACGAGCAGGTCGCCACTTTGCAAATACGCGGTCAGGTGCCTAAAAATCCGGTGCTCGAGTGTACCGTCTGCACACAGCACCATCAGCTTGCTCGAGTCTCTCGGCTCGAGTCCACTTTGGGCGATTTGAGTTTGAGGAAGGGTGAAGAAGTTTAACAGGTCGGACATTTTGGTTATCAGTTATCAGTCTTCGGTTTTTAGTAATGAGTGAAAAGACGGGTGGGAAGGTAGTTTTAGGTTCTCAGTTTGTAGCATCAATGCCCAGAATCTTCTTAACTGATAACCGGCGGACAGGCCCGCTAGGTGCCGCTTTGTCCAAGACGAAGACTGAAAACCCTCATCCCTGCTCTCGAGCGCTCCGCTCCAAATCTCGCACTTTTGCCCGCTCATTGGCTCG
The DNA here is from genome assembly GCA_014378225.1 of Deinococcales bacterium. Lineage (GTDB taxonomy): Bacteria > Deinococcota > Deinococci > Deinococcales > Deinococcaceae > JACMOA01. Next base: position 2,466 of record JACMOA010000004.1, read on the forward strand.
TTCGTTGGCCCGTTCGTTGGCGGGCATCAAAGCCCCCTCGAGTTCGGTAAGGTGAGTAAATTTGTCCACCGTGTCAATCAGGCGCTGCGAAGTGGTTTCCTTGAACGAAATCACCTCGGTGCGCTTGCCGCGCTCCATAAAAACCTCGAGCATATCGGCAAAATCCCCGTCTCCGCTGCCCAGTACGATGGTGTCCAGACTGTCCATCAGCCGGGTCATGTCGGCCACCATACCCATATCCCAGTTACCCTCCCAGATGGGTTTTCCCTGGTCGTTGACGTGGTGCAGGTGCAGGTTCATACGGCGCACCCGGTAGCCCAGGGTACTGAGTTTGTAAATAAAAGGCCACGCGCTGGTGTCGCCCTCTTTTTCCACCACATAGGCGATGGCCCGCACCAGATAACGGTCTGCCACCGCGTGCTTTAAGAGCGTCTCGAAGTTGACCGTGCGCTCGTAGTGGTCTCTGGCAGAGTGGTACAGGTTCTGGGTGTCTATAAAAACGCCGACTCGAGGTTTATTGAGTACAAATTGCATTGTGGTCTCCTAATTTTTTGAGGTTTAAAAGGGGTGTGGGATTTAAAAAGAGAATTCTGAACTGTACTCGAGGATAGTACAGGAGGGAAGAAAGTAGAAAAGGCTCGAGTTCACCTGAAACACCGTGAATCATACCAGAAAGCGGGTGGGCGCTAACGTGTACACTGCCCAAACCATGCTCTTCGCGCCCCCTGCCCCCCTAGCCGAGCGAATGCGACCCCGCACGCTCGAGGAGGTTGTGGGGCAAACTCACCTGCTGGGGCCGGGAAAACCGCTCAGAAAGATGCTCGAGGGGAGTACGCTGAGTTCGCTGATTTTCTGGGGACCGCCCGGAACTGGGAAAACCACTCTGGCGCGGCTGCTGGCCCAGACTAAAAACGCCCACTTTATCGCCCTGTCTGCGGTTTCAGCGGGCGTGGCCGACGTGCGCGAGGCGGTCAAAATCGCTGAACTCGAGCGCTCACGGGGAAAACGCACCTTGCTGTTTCTGGACGAGATTCACCGCTTCAACAAAGCCCAACAGGACGCACTCCTGCCGCACCTCGAAAGTGGAATGCTCACCCTGATTGGCGCGACCACCGAAAACCCCAGTTTCGAGGTGAACCCGGCGCTGCGCTCGAGGGCCAGAATCTTAGTGCTCGAGTCCTTGAGCGAAGACGAGGTGAAAACCCTGGTGGAACGCTCGCTTGCAGATTTACGCGGATTACCAGGACACAGCATCACCCCAGAAGCTTTGAATCTGCTCTCGAGGCTGAGTGACGGAGACGGCAGAAGTGCGTTGGTCACGCTCGAAGTGGCAGCTCAACTTTCAGAACCCATAAACGAGGAATCGGTGCTCGAGGCGCATGGGCGGCACGCGCCGAGCATGGACAAGGAGGGTGAGGCGTTTTACACCCTAATTTCGGCCTTGCACAAGTCGGTGCGGGCTTCGCAGGTGGACGCTTCGCTGTACTGGCTGGCCCGAATGCTAGAGGGCGGGGCAGACCCGCTTTACGTGACCCGCCGGGTGGTTCGAATGAGCGTGGAAGACATCGGGCTGGCCGACCCGCACGCACTGCGGCTGTGCAACGATGCCAAGAGTGCGCTCGAGTTTTTAGGCAGTCCCGAGGGAGATTTAGCACTGGCTCAGGCAGTGGTTTATCTGGCGCTGGCTCCC
>JACMOA010000348.1 GCA_014378225.1 Deinococcales bacterium
AACTTCATTCCAGCCTCGAGTACCTACCTTCCATAGCTCACTCGTGGCTGGGTTTAAGATTTAGCTCTCAAATCTCCCAATCCTCGAGCGTCAGATTCGGCACTCGAGCGAACTCGGCAGTGTTGTGCGTGACCATAATGCTACCGTTCACCAACGCCAGAGTTGCAATCAGCAGGTCGTTTGGGCCAATTATCGTTCCTGCCTTCCTGAGCGAAGCCCTCAAGGTTCCATATGCTCGAGCAGCGGCATCATCAAAAATCTGTGTTGCAAAAGGAGTCAAGAAGGCCGCTACCTTTGCAAGCTGTACTGCGGGGTGCTGGCTGTGTTCTGCACCATACCAAAGCTCAGCACGAACCACTGAGCAGATAACTACATCGGATGGCGTGATGGTCGAAAATTTAGCCGCCACTCGAGGGTTTTTCCCACGCAGGGATTCAACGCAGGTATTGGTGTCCAGCGAATAAATCACAGGCTCGAGCGCTCCTCGAGTTCACCCTGTGGGGCGCGGTCTGCGAAGTCGGGTAAACTGCCTAAAACTTCGGTAAAAAAGCCTTTGGGCCACTCACGCAAACCCTCAGACTTCTCCTCGAGCGGCAAAACGATAATTTCCACCCGCTTCCCCTTCCACTCCTGCGGCAGCTCGAGCACAATTTGGGTCTGGTCCAGAGTGCGAATTTCACGGATGTGCATGGGCCACCTCTGGCTTTGAGTATACCCTCGAGCGCCCCACCTTCTCGAACTTGTACAAAGGTGTACAATACGCTCGAGGTTCTACCATGACTCAACCCCTGGAAGTCAGCACCCATCAACTCCGCGCCGACCTTGCAACCTTTCTGGACTCGAGCGAAACCCTGGCCATTACCCGACATGGACAAATTATTGGGTATTACATTCCCGCTCGAGACCCACAAAAACTGCGTGAAGAACTGCGTCAGTTCGAGGCCAGCGCCGAGCGTTTGCGGGGGCTGCTCGAGGATGTGAATACCACCGAGGATGAATTGGTGGAGGAGTTCAAAGTAGCTCGAGCGTTGGGCCGACGCGGGTGAAAGCCTTCAAAGTTGTTCTGGACGCTAATATCTTGATTCGTGCCGTATTGGGAACCCAGGTTCGTGCTCTCTTAATTGGCCACCTCGAGCAAACTCAATTCTTTGCTCCACTCGAGGCATTTGAGGACGCACGTCTTTATCTGCCTCCACTACTGGTCAAGCGTGGACGCGACGCGGAACAGTTGCTAGAAACTTTAAAGTGGCTCGAGGGATTGGTTATACCTGTTTCACCCGAGGTCTACACGGAGTTTGAAAATCGTGCTTGAGCAAGGCTTATGGAACGAGACGAGGAAGACTGGCCTTATATTGCGCTGGCTATGCGTCTGGACGCTCAAATCTGGACCGAAGACACCGACTTTTTTGGGATAGGGATGCCTGTTTGGAAAACAGACCGGATTCACTTGCTCTGGGAAGACTAAACCCCTCGAGCGCCCCACCTTTCTCACACTCACTCGAGGCCGAGAATAGTGTAATACGAATCTTATGAACTTTAGTGTTACACTCGAGTTATGACTCAGACCGTTCAACGCCTCAGCATCAGTCTACCCGCTGAACTCTTGCGCTACGCCGAGCAATACAAACAAATTCATCAACTCGAGAGCCGTAGTGAAGTGATTGCCAGAGCTTTGGAAGCCTTACGCACTCTAGAGCGCATTGAAGGCTATAAACAGATGGCCCAGGATTACCGCACCAAGCCAGACCCACTCATGGATTCAGGCATCAGCGATGGACTCGAGCCAAGCACAGAGAACAACTGGTAATGCTGTTCAGACGCGGAGATATTGTACTGGTAGATTTTGCCCCTGCTCGAGCAGCAGAAGTGAACTTTACCCGCCCTGCCGTGATTGTCACTAACAATGAAGCCAATGCTCACGCTCCGGTGGTCATGGTGATACCACTAACGGGTAATCTCGAGCGGGTTTACCCCAGCGAACTTGTCGTGAAGCTCGAGCGCACGGGGCTAGACCGAGATAGCAAAGCCCAGATTCAGCTTCTTCGCCATGTCAGTGTGGAACGGGTATTAAAACCTTTGGGCTACCTACCCGAAGATTTAATGCTCGAGTTGGACTTTAAAATACTCGAGCATTTGGCTTTGAAGCGCTGATGTTTGAGCGCCCTTCCAAACTTACTCGTAGCTATTCTTAACCCTCGAGCAGTGCCACCAATTTATCCAATACTTCCTCGAGCGCCCCACTTTCCACACTCACTCGAGGCTAAGCACCACTTTCTTTCCTAAAACCGCTGCCGCCTTCTCGAGCTGGCGCAGACTGATGGAGTTTGAAGGGCGCTCGAGCCGCTGCACCGCGCTGAATGAGGTATTCATAGCGCGGGCCATATCCGAAAAGCTGCGCTCTTCCCTCGCCAACCTCAGCAAAACGGCGGCCTGAACCGTAGCGCTGGGCGAGACCGCATTAAAACCCTCCTCGAGCGGACTGGGAAGGGGAATTTCCTGCTCGGCTTCCAAACGGTGCTCGAGCAGAAGGGAGAGCAGGTCGGCAGCCATAAAAAGCGCTTCATCTCGAGTCTCACCCTCAGTGAAACCCTCCTTGAAGTCCAAAAGTTGGGCCAGAAAACCGCCTTCCTCGGCGGGGACAATTTGGACAGGATAGTTTAGGGTCATCTTAGTTTTACCCCAGTGATGCGTTCAATAGAAACGACGGTACCGAATTTAAGGTCTTTACCACTGTGATTGGGAACCGGACAAATGCGGCCATCGCGCTCGAAAATAACGTGGCTCCCGGTCTGGCGAATAGCACTCCAACCTTCGGCCTCGAGCGCTCGAGCTACCTCACGATAACGCATAGCTCAGAATACCCCAAAGCGAAAGGATTTTTTGCGCTCGAGCGCCCCACCTTTCTCCGCGCACTCGAGCTACACTATGCTCGAGGAACTTCCCACCATGCCCGAAGACTTTGAAATCACCGTCCACACCCAATACCTGCCCGAGCGCTCGAGCGAGAACCATTTTGTGTTCGTGTACTTTATTCGAATTGAAAACCGGGGCCAGGAAACCGCACAACTGCTCGAGCGGCACTGGCTCATCAACGACGGTGAAGGGCGCAGCATGGAGGTTCACGGCGCGGGTGTGGTGGGAGAGCAACCTCGCTTCGCACCAGGCGGCGTGTTCGAGTACAACTCGAGCGTGGCGGTCAACAGTACACCGGGCGTGATGCGCGGCACCTATACCTTTGCACTCGAGGGTGGAGAGCGTTTTGAGGTCCTAATTCCTCCTTTTGCCCTACGTTTGCCTGAAAATCTGCGCGAACTCAACTGAGCGGCTCGAGCCAAGACGCGAGCAGGCCCGGAAGGTGCCGTTCTGCTCAAGACGTGAGCAGGCCCGTGAGGTGCCGTTTTGCTCAAAACAGCGTTGCGTAGGCGGCACAATGGTAGTGAAAAATGCTTTAAAACTCGAGAACAATAAAAAAATCGGAGTTTAAAGTCATCACCGCTTAAGTATGAATCTGTAACCTGAAGCTATGCCACGCTCGAGCCGAAATTTTTAGCTTTTGCATTTACAGCTCTGTCTGTCTCGAGCGCGTTTTCCCTGGCTGCTCCACACTCCCACCCTAAACAGCACCCATCGAACTCAGTGGGCGAAGTCGGTTTGTGGTTCTCAAAAGTGCCAAAGCGCTGCTCGAGAAAACTCAAGTCCATTCGAGCGCCCAATCCCTAAACCCTCATCTCCCCCACCACTCCACGCAGCAAGCGCTTGAATTTCTCGCTCGAGGCTCGCGCTACCTCAATCACCCGCTGCTCTGTGGTTTCATTTTCACGCTCTGGAATGGCCAAATCGGTCACGGTGGAAATCCCCAACACTCGAGCGCCTAAATGCCGCGCTGCCATCACCTCGGCCACGGTGCTCATACCAATGGTATCCGCGCCCCAGGCCCTGTACATGCGGAGTTCGGCGCGGGTAGCGTAAGTGGGGCCGCTGATGCCCAGATAAACCCCATCCTTTAGGTCGAGATTCTGCGCTCGAGCAATTTTTTGAGTCAGGGCGCGGTACTCCTCATCGTAGAGGTCAAACATGACCGGGAAACGCTCGCCCCAGCGGGTGTCGTTGGAGCCAATCAGCGGGTTGGTTCCCGTAAAGTTGATGAGGTCGCGCTGAAGCATCAGGTCTCCGGCGTGCCAGTCGTCTCGCAGGCCACCGCAGGCGTTGGTGATGATAAAGGTTTTGGCCCCCAGTGCGTGCGCCACCCGCACCGGAAACATCACCTGTTCCATGCTGTAACCCTCGTAATAATGGGTTCGACCTTTGTAGCACATCACTTTTTTACCCTCGAGCGTACCCAAAACCAGTTCTCCAGCGTGACCCGGCGCGGTGGACACCGGAAAATGCGGAATCTGCGCGTAAGGCAGCACAAACGGGTTCTCGAGTTCGTCGGCCAGACTGCCCAGACCGGACCCCAGGGTAAGACTGATTTGTGGACTAAACTCGAGCTGAGCGCGAATAAAAGCAACAGCTTCCTGAACCTGCTCAAAACCATGAGGGGACATGAACCTAGTTTAGAGGACTCGAGCACAAAAGACTCGAGAATCATTTCACTCTCCCACTGTCTTTGGATATGCGGCACTGTCTTGGTGCAAACGGCACCTCACGGGCCTGCTCGGGGTGCGTCCTGAAATCTGGGCAGGGTCAAGCAGCTTGTCCAAAAGCAAGCTGACGAATCGTATGAAAGTG
>JACMOA010000349.1 GCA_014378225.1 Deinococcales bacterium
CCGCCTGGTACGACAAGACGCTACCGACCTTCCACAACGGTCGCCGAGGTTCGGCGAGCCTTGTGGAAGGTACCGGCTTTTTGTACATCTTCGCCAGGACGGGAAATGGTTCAAGTCCCGCTGGATTTCATCGACCGCCTTGCAGACGCACTCTGCTACGCTGCTTGACACTATTCAATGGCCAAAGTCGAGCTAAGACCAATGATTCGGACGGTTTTGTACAGGACGATGATATTACGCCAGAATCGAAACAATCTCACTTGTTCGAGAGAAACTCGAAGGTTCCTGATTCCTCATCCAACACGACTTGCCGAATAAAACATAACTTCCTCGAAACGCGTATATTCGTCAGTTTCGTCAGAAATTGATAAATCGTGTTTACGTCAGGAACTTATATTCTGAAAATCTTCCGAACCATTGCTAAGACAACCGACCTTTAAAATCCTGATAGCTGAACTCGCGCACCACCTCGAGCGTGCCGTTTTCGCGCAAGATGGCGATGTCAGGGTGTTTAACCCCGTTGAAAAAGGTCGTTTTGACCATTGTGTAGTGAATCATGTCCTCAAAAACCAGCCTTTGGCCCATCTCGAGCGGCTTGTCAAAAGAGTAATCTCCAATCACATCTCCGGCCAAACAGGTTCCGCCGCCCAGTTGGTAGGTGTGGGCTTTTTCGCCTGCTTCAGCCCCGCCCAGAATATCGGGTCGGTAGGGCATCTCGAGCGCGTCGGGCATGTGCGCTGAAATACTGACATCCAGAACCGCTAAATCCATGCCGTTGTGCAGGGTGTCCAGCACGCTCGAGACCAGCCAGCCGGTGCGCCAGTCTATCGCCTCTCCCGGCTCGAGAATCACGTCAACACCCCACTTTTCACGAAAGTTTCTAATAACTTTTATCAGGCGCCCCACATCGTAGCCTTCGGCGGTGATGGCGTGACCGCCGCCAAAGTTGACCCATTTCATCTGGGGTAGAACGTGTCCAAAGTTGCGCTCCACCGCCTCGAGTGTGCGCTCGAGCGTGTCCGAATTCTTGGCGCTGAGGGTATGAAAGTGCAGCCCAGAAATTCCCTCGAGCAAGTCAAAGCGGAATTCGGTTTTGGTGACGCCCAGCCGAGAAAAGGGAACGCAGGGGTCGTACATCGGGGTTTTGTTTTCAGAGTATTCCGGGTTGATGCGAATTCCGGCCTCCACCTTACGGGAACTGGCCTCGAGTAGGGGTTTAAAGCGCTGCCACTGCGAAAAACTGTTGAAGCTGATGTGGTGCGCCAGTTTGAGGATTCTGGGAAATTCTGCGTCCCCGTAGGCAGCGGCGTAAACATGGACCTCTCCGCCAAAGGTGTCTGCGCCTAGTTCGGCTTCCCATAGGCTCGAGGCGGTGGTTCCCTTTAAATATGGGCGCATCAGCGGAAAACTGCTCCATAGGCTATAACCCTTGAGCGCACAGATGATGCTCGCGCCGGATTCCTGTTGCACATACTCGAGTATTTCCATGTTGTGTCGCAGGCGGGTTTCATCCAGCACAAACGCTGGCGAGGGCATGGACTGGAAATCAATGCTCTCGAGGGGACGAACCTGGGTTTGGGTCATGAGGACCAGTTTAAGGGAAGGGGAGCGGGGCTTTGGTCATGTGGGGGTATTACTGGTAGTGCAACCGGGCGAATCCCCCCTTTTGATTGTGCTTCGCTGTCTTGAGCAGGGGGATTCGCCCGGTCCCCTCGAGCGGCTCTCAAAATTCTCAAAAGCCTGCGCTATGCTATCCCTATGAAGCGCATCAATCTGGGCTGGGTGGCGGCACCCCTGACGGCGGCATTGGGCTTTCTGGCGCTCTCGAGCGCTCAAACGGCTTCCCCTTCTGCTGCACCTTCTTTGGCATCCTCGAGTACGGCAAGTCCGGCTCTGAAAGGGGACATCGCTCGAGGGAAAGTCATTGCAGACCGGGATTGCAGTTTCTGTCACGGCGAAAGGGGTGACATAGACGACGGCGAGACCCCGCGTCTGGCGGCGCAGATTGCGGGGTTTATGACCGCCCAGCTCGAGGCTTACCGCAGTGGGGCGCGTAAAAATGAACACATGACCCCAGTGGCTAAAAATATGACCGATGCCAACATAGCCGATGTCAGCGCTTTCTACAGCGCCCTGGCCCCTGCCGAACCTTACCCGGTTCAGGATGCGGCTTTGAATGCCGCAGGTCGGAAACTCCATCTCGAGGGCCGCCTGTCTAGCACCACTCAGGCTGATTCTGTCCAGGCGTGCGCGGTGTGCCATGCAGTTCAGGGTGAGGGAAACGCCGCACTCAAGATGCCTCGTCTGAGCGCTCAAACTCCCAAATACCTCGAGACCCGCCTCAAAGAGTACCGCCAGACCTCGAGCTATTCCAGCGCAAGTGCCAACGCTATGAAAATTGCCGCTCAGAAGCTTACCGACGCGGATATTGTGGCCCTCTCGAGCTACCTCTCAACTCTCAAGTAAACCTGAATGCGCCCTCACCTCGAGCACGGAGCCAAGCTGTTTAACGCCGGAGAATTCTGGGAAGCCCACGAAGCCTGGGAAGGCCCCTGGATGGACGCCAAAAAGACGGGAGACGCACTCGAGGCCCCCTATCTACAGGGTTTGATTCTGCTGGCTGCCGCCCTTCACAAAGCCAGGGCCTACCAGAATTTTAAGGGCGGGCGGCTCAACTTTGAAAAAGCTAAAAAACACCTTGAGTGCCTGCCAGACGGTTACGGCGCTCGAGATGAACTGCTTTCCCTTTCCTTTTTAATGCTCGAGGTGGAACTGGCGCTCGAGAACGATTCCAAGTTTCCGCAGCTCAAAACTTCCGAATAATCACCACACCCGCAATCAGCAATGCGGCACCCAGCAGGCGCATGGCGCTCATGGGATGGCGCTCAAAACCCAAAGCGCCGAAGTGGTCCAGCACCAATGCCATCAACAGTTGACCCGCCACCACCAGGGCAAAATAGACCGCCACGCCCAGGCGCGGCGGCAACAAAATAGAAAAGGTCACGAAAAAAATGCCCAGCAAACCCCCGGTCCAGACCCACCACGGAGCGCTCGAGAGGGCTTTGAGGGTGGGAAGCGGCGCTCGAGTGCCGAGGGCCAGGAAAAACAGTGGAAGGGTTCCTATCAAAAAGGACACGAACGAGGCGCGAAACGGGGTTCCCAGCAGTTCGCGCAGTTGCCCATTGATTCCGGCCTGAAGGGTGAGGAAGCTTCCGCCCAGGGCGGCAAGAAGATAAAAAATCCAGCTCATACGGTTTCCATTAGAACCAGCATACGCAAATCCCCCTCGAGTTTCGTTTGAATTTGGCTCGAGATGTGCTCGAGTGCAAAAGAGAGGGCGACCCTCAGGCCGCCCTTTCTCGAGATTCGTGTTTTCCTAGCTTCTCAGCTCAAAAGTGAGACACTTGTCCTCTGCAAAAAATTTAATTCCACTTCACCGCCTGGAAGCTGCGCGTAACCACCTTGCCATTCTCGAGGGTGCTGTAGCCGTTCCCCGCACCCAGACGGCGCTGGAAGCTGTCCACAAAGTTGGTCAGTCCCGTTACCAGTTTATTCTTCTGAGTCACCGTGAGGTCCCCGCTCGAGGTGGTGAGCACCTGCTCTATCTGGCTGCGGATGTTCTGGCGGCTCTGAGGCACTGGAACGGCGCTGTAATTGATGGCGTTGGTAAGGGCCGGGAAACGTGCGGCGGCGGCTTTATAAGCGGCGCTTTCAGACAGGCGGATACCGCTCGAGAGGGCGCGAACCATGTCGGCTTCGGTGAGGGTGAGGATGAGTGCGCCGTCCCTGACGGTGTAGTACACGCCGCTGCCCTGACTGGTGTAAACGGTGACGCTGCTGCCTGAAATGGTCTTGGTAGACTTATTGGGCTTGCTCGAGGCGCTTCCGCTGCCTGTGGACATGCCCAGGGTGTCGGACAGGCCAAAACCTGCGTCAATCAGTTTGGTCAGTCCCGCTCGAGCGGCGGTTTCATTCGTCACGGCCACATAGATAGCAATGCCGGACAGTGCGGCCAGTGGGTCGCTGGGGTCCAGGGTGCTGGTCCGCGCACTCGAGCCGACGTTAAAGGTGGCAGTGGCGTACTCGTCGCCTACCCATGAAAGCAAATCTTTCTCGAGGTCGAAGCTCAGGCTCTGCTTGGCAAGCTGGTTCAGGGTAGGAGTTCCCTTGCCGCCCAGACGCGTAATCCAGGAATCAATGTAACGGGTAAACCCACGCAAATCCAGTTGCGCCGCCGAGAACGCGGTGGCGGTGGCGGGAACGCTCGAGACGAGGTCGAACTTTTGAGCTTTGGGGGTAAGCAGGGCGTAAAGCAGTGCGTCGCCGCCGGCTCTATTGGGAATGAGAACCCCGCTAGAGGCTACTCCATCTGGGCGCAGCGCCACGCTGCCTGCAAACTGACCCAGGGTTTTAAGGCTGGCTGCTAGTGCAGCGCCTTCCTGACTGCCGCCCAACGCCGCCAGACTGCGGGCCGCATCTCCACCGCCTGAAAAGTTCAGGTAGGCCCGCAGGGTTCCCGCGCCCACACTGTTCATGGCGCTCGAATAGGCGGGGTTGTTCAGCAAACTGCTGGACCCTTTGCCCTGCACACCCTTGAGAAAGTTACGCAAAAGCTGTGGGTTGTTGCTGAGGTACGCAATGCCGTTCTGATAGCCATAATAAGACGCATCCGAACCCTTGCCTTCCTGCACAAAGCGGTAAGCGCCTTCGGCCAGAATGACTGGTTTTTTACCCGCTTTGGGCTTCAGGGAATCGGCAAAGAATTGGGCAAAGCCCCGGTCCAGTCCCGCTTTGGGCCTCGAGACCGCCAGAACCTGGGGGTCCAGGGTTTTAGCGTTCAAGTGCAGGCTGATAATACCCTCCCTCGAGATGAAGTCCAGCGGTCCAGCGAAGCCCACTTTCCGGGCCTCGGCGGGCCACTCTACCCCGGCAATGGCGAAGATATCCAGGTTTGCAAGTTCTTTTCCGGTTTGTCCCAGGCGGGTTTGCGCTCCAGCCAGGTCCACCGCTTCCAGGGTGACCAGCGCGTCAGAGGGAATAAAACGGGCCAGTGAGGGTGTGCTTTGGGCAAAGGCGGCGGAAAGCAGGCTCGAGGAAAGCAGCGTGGTAGCAATCAGGGTATGTTTCATCACGCCTTAGTTTACGCGAGGACTGTGAAGAGAGTTTCCTGTGGAAACTCGAGCGAGTGTAAATCAAAAGTGCCAGAACATGCGAATCAACTGACATATTGCAGTTTACGAAAGAGTTGTGCAGCACAGCTTTACACCTCAAGATGAGGGTATGCTAGCAAAGAACACCCGTGCTGGACAGCTCTATA
>JACMOA010000350.1 GCA_014378225.1 Deinococcales bacterium
AAGTGCGCTCGAGTTTTTAGGCAGTCCCGAGGGAGATTTGGCACTGGCTCAGGCAGTGGTTTATCTGGCGCTGGCTCCCAAGTCCAACAGCGTGTACACCGCCTGGAAACGCGCTCGGGAGGCGGCTTCTGGCTCGAGTTATCCCATTCCACTGCACCTTCGCAACGCACCCACCGCGTTTATGAAATCTCAAGGGTACGGCGTGGGCTACGCTTACTATTTTGACGACCCAGAAGGGAGTTTTGCCCAGAGTTATCTACCAGAGGCGCTCGAGGGCGCAGAGTTTTATCAGGCGAGTGGTGAGGGCTGGGAAGAGCGGGTCAAGGTTCGGCTCGAGGCGTTGAGACGCTTGCATGGGGGGCAAAAAGGTTAAACTGAAGCTATGCCTTCTCAGCCGTCAGATACCTCTCGAGAAGTTGAGGAAGTCCAGCTCGAGCTGTTTCGTCAGGCCACACCCGCACGGCGCTTCGCCTTGATGGACTCGTTCAGCAGTTCACTGAAACGCGCTTCAATGAGGCGGCATGAAGCCACTCACGGCAAAGGCCGGACGGCTCAACTTGCCTGGGTAAGGGAACAATACGGCGATGAACTGGCCGACAAGCTCGAGCGCTACTTACAAACCCATGAATGAAGAACTGAAAAATGCGCTCGAGCCGCTGGTTTTAGCGCTGGTTGGGTTAGACATACCCTACCGAATCGTGGGGTCGGTAGCCAGCTCCGCACAGGGAATGCTAAGGGCCACGCTGGATGTGGATTTAGTGGTTCAGCTCGAGCACTCTCACATTCTCCGCTTGGTTGCCCGGTTAGGGGGCGATTACTACGCCGACCCGGAGGGCATGGAAGAAGCCCTTGCTCGAGGCTCGAGCTTCAATCTGATTCACCTGGAGAGCATGATTAAACTGGATCTTTTTCCGCTGGGTCAGCGCAAATTTGACCGGGTTTCCTTTGCTCGAGTGCAAACCTTTGAACTCACTGAAGATTTTGTGGTGAATTTCAAAACGCCCGAGGATGTGATTTTAGGCAAGCTCGAGTGGTTTGAAGCGGGAGAACGCACGTCAGAGCGCCAGTGGCGAGATATTGTGGGCTTGCTGAAAGTGCAGGGTGAGCGCTTAGACCTCGAGTATATGCGCCACTGGGCCAGTATTTTGCAGCTTGTACCTTTGCTCGAGCAAGCCCTGGCGGAGTCAGGACTGTAACCCCCCAGAGAAACCTAAAAAACACTACCCCACCAATCGCTCGAGCGCCTCGGTCAAAACCACCACCGCACGCGCAAATTCGGCCAGCTCGAGGTGCTCAAACGGGGTGTGGTCCAGGCTCGAGTCACCGGGGCCGTAAGCCACCATCGGCACTTTCCAGTGCTCTGCAACCACATTCATATCACTGGTTCCGGTCTTGAGTTTAAAACGCGGAGTTCCTCCACTCGAGCGAACCGCTACCCGCAGCGCCCTTGTGAGCGGATTATCTTTCTCGCCCCGGTAAGGGGTTTCATGGCCCCCAAACTCGAGGCTCAAGCCTTCCAAACCTGCTCCCACACTCTTTAATAGACTTTCGGCCTCGAGTGGGGAGAGTGCCGGGGGAAGCCGCAAGCCCAATGTGGCGCTCGAGCGCTGAGTCAGTCCGTCTGAAGAGTTGTCGAGGTTTTGCACGGTCAGTTGCACCTGAAAAAAGATGCCCTTTTCACTTTGTAGGGCATTCCAAAAATCGGCCCAGCTTCGGGCGCTCGAGATAAAATCAATGAGTAAATCCCCACTCGAGCGGCCTTCTCCAGCGCTGTGAAAATTGTCTTTTTCCAGGCTGGCCCGGACCACCAGGCGGCCTTTGTAGCCCAGGGTGAGCGCGTCCCAGCCGCTCGGTTCGCCAATCAGCACAAAGTCTGGCCTGTAGCGCGTTTTGACAAAATTGGCCCCCTTGCTCGAGGGCGCTTCTTCTTCTACCGCACCAATGCAGGTGAAGGTGGCCTTTTCCAGTGCCGCACTCGAGAGCTGGGAAACCGCCGCCACGAAGGTACAAAAGCTTCCCTTTGCGTCTACACTACCGCGCCCGTAAAGTTTTCCACCCTCGAGCCGAACGGGAATATCACCAGGAATAGTGTCTATATGGCCCAGTAAAACCACCTGAACCGGACCCGTTCCCCTTGCGGCCACCGCATTGCCTGCCGGGTCTACTTCAGCGCTCGAGAAGCCCATTTTCACCATCGCACCCACCAAAAACCGGGCTACTTCTGCCTCAAAGCCAGACACGCTGGGAATGGACACCGTTTGTATCAACAGTTGTTCAGAACTCAAAGTTTCAGGACTCAAAGTTTCAGAACTCAAAGCTCCCCCAGTCCTCGAGAAAGGTTGCCAAACATTTCAGAAGTAAAGTACAAGCCCGCCGCACACGCCACGCCCAGCGAAATCAGGCACAGCGCCGCAATAGCTGAAGTGGTGAACAGCAAGGCTCCGGCTAGCAAACCAAACACGCCGCTCAAAATCGCCATCAGGCGCACGCTCTGCACTCGAGAGTCAAGCTGAAGTTGCAAGCGGCGAATTCCTTCGCTCGAGGAAAGGGATACACTCTGGGTGAGGGTATTTTCTACGGGTGGCGCAGTATTGATGGCGATGACCGATTGGGCTTCGGAAACGTGTGCTTTGGGAGGATAGGTTTCGGGGGAGGCGATGTATCCCGATTCAGAAGTGGGCGCGTCTTCCTGTTCAGGAGCCATCTCATCTTCGGGTTCAGGGGCCAGTTGCGGCTCTGAGACCCCCAGAGCTGAGCTAAAGGTCAAAGGAACACCCGGAAGCTGCATCTTAGGGGTAGAAGAATAACGGTCAACAGGAGCGGCAGTGTCAGCACCTCGAGCCACATCCACCACGCTCGAGGTGCTGACACTGCTCGAGGGAACCGGGTTAGGAACGCTGGCCTCGAACTCGCGCTCCTGGTTGGGTCCGGGCGCACTGGGCGGAATCTGGGCAGGTGTCAACGGAAAAGATTCGTGAAGCCCACTCGAGGTGAGGGGAATCTTGCCTTGTGCCAGGGTAGTTTGTGAAACAATTTGACCCAGTGGAACAGGAGGTAAATCTACCCCGCTCGAGCCGATAGCCGGAAGGTTAAAAGCGCTGCTGGTCAGGCGGGCATGTCCCACCGCGTTCTTGACCCCCACGAAAAACTCTTTGAGCGCCTGCGAACGAAAGTTGCGGCTGGGCGTGGCAATGGCTACCCGGTCCCCGGCAAAAACCCGCAGGGTTCCGCTGTTATCGCTGGTGATTTTAGTGATGTCGCGCAGCGCAACCCGCTGCACCACCTTTGGGTCCAGCAGCAACAGCTCTTCACCGCTCACCACAAAATAGCGGTCTCCATCGCGTCCCTCGACCTGAGCACGCACCGGCCCAACCTTGAGTTCACCCAGCCGCGCTTGAACATCCATCATTGTCTTTCCTCCGCATTTACATCAGTGTATCACCGTACATTCTGAAAAACCGGGTGATAATTCTGACAAGATGAGTGGTGAGCAAGGGAGGGGTGCGGGGGTGCGGGGGAGATAGGGTGCGGGGGAGACCTTCTTTCAAACTCGAGCCATACTACTTGACTTACCCTCTTACCCTCACTCCTGCTATAACCCTAAGCATGTTGCTACTCGGACACCGGGGAAGCCCCCAAACCCACCTCGAGAACACTCTGAACGGATTTGAGCACGCGCTCGAGCGGGGACTGGATGGACTCGAGACTGACGCACAGCCCACACGGGACGGCGGGTTTCTGATTCATCACGACCCGCATTTGCCGGACGGACGGCGCATTGCAGCGCTCACCCTGTTTGAGATTCAGCGCGACTTTCCAGAGTTACCCAGTTTGGAAAATCTGCTCAATTGGGCCGTCACGCAGCCAAATTTCCACCTCAACCTCGAGCTGAAAAACGACTCCAATACCCACGATGGACGCGAAGCAAAGTTGATTTCAGCCCTCGAGCGCCTGCTTCCGGCAAACGGCTTTTTGCGCGGTAATCTGGTGATTAGCTGCTTTAACCCGTTAAGTCTGTGGCGAATGCGTTCCGGCGGGTTCAAACTGGGCTTTTTGTACCATCCCAAATATCTTCCCGCGTGGTTGATTGAGCTGGGCTGGAGGTTGCCTCTGTACAGCGTTCATCCACATTTCAGCGTAGTAAATCAAAAACTGCTCGAGCGGGCGGAGAAACGGGGCCTCAAGGTGTTCACCTGGACCGTGAACGAAAAAGAGGATGCCGAGCGACTGGCTCGAGCAGGTATAGACGGCATGATTGGAGACTATCCACAGATTTTGCTGGACGCTCGAGAGAAACCCTAAATTTCGGGTAAAGTAAACCTCTCTCGAGGTGAAAACTATGGAAAGCAGCCCTCATGGAAAAGTCCGATTGATGACCAGCACCGAGCCAGACCTGCTTCAGGAGCGCCTGAACATCTTTTTGAGCGAACTCGAGGAAAGCGCGGCAGTGGTGAGCATTCAATACTCGAGCAGCACGCATGGGTCTGGGGTTTTGTACAGCGCGTTTGTGTATTACAAGCTGCTCGATACGGCGGAGTGGTGATGCTCGGGCGGGTGAAAGGGTGTGAGGTATACAGACATAACCTTCACCTTGCGCCTAACCCTCGCTAGAATAACCCCATGAAAAAAAACATCACCGTACTGCTGTTATGCTCGAGCACGCTTGCCCTTTCCAGCGCCCTCTCCGCCCCGCTGTCCTGGCAGGGCGAAGTCATCTATCAGGTGATGCCGGACCGCTTCTTTGACGGCAACAGCGCCAACAACGCAGGGGTCAACAAAGCAGGCGCTCGGGACTGGCACGGCGGCGACCTCAAGGGACTCACCCAGAAGCTCGAGTACATCAAGAATTTGGGTGCAACGGTGGTGTGGCTCACACCCATCTACGTGCAGCCCACCAGCAAGCAGTTCAATACGGCGGGCTATCACGGCTACTGGCCCTGGAAATTTCAGAACGTAGACCCCCATTACGGCACGCTCGAGGAGTTCAACACCTTTGTAGACAAGGCGCACACCCTGGGTCTCAAGGTGATGCTGGACCAGGTGGTCAATCACTTTGGCTACGGCGCACCCACCGTCTCGAGCAAACCAGACTGGTTTCACAAGGATGGAAGCTGCTCGAGGTTGGGCAACAACGAGATTTTCTGTCCGCTGTCCGGCCTGCCAGATTTGGCCCAGGAAAACCCACAGGTCAAAGCCTTTTTGTTCGAGAATAACGCTTTCTGGACCGCTCAGGGTGTAGATGGGTTTCGTTATGACGCGGTCAAACACGTTCCGCTCGAGTTTATGGGTGAACTGGCCGCTCAGAACGTCAAGGACGAAGTTTTCACTTTAGGCGAAGTCTTCGAAACCAGCCTCAGCAGCACCGCTAAAATTGCCAGTTTTCAGAAAGCCGGACTAACCTCTATGTTCGACTTCCCCCTTCAGAGTGCGCTGAACAACGCCATCATGGGCGAGCGTTCCTTTGATGCGGTCAGAATCGTGCTCGAGAAGGACGAGGAATACGCCAATCCCGCCGAACTGGCCATCTTTCTGGACAACCACGACGTACCGCGCTTTGCCAGCCGCTCACCACTGCTGGGGGAAGAGGAAGTCAACGCTCGAGCAATCTACGGCGTCCGGGCGCTGCTGACCCTGCGCGGCATTCCCACGCTGTGGCAGGGAACTGAAATTGCTCAACGCGGCGGCGTAGACCCAGACAACCGCCGCAGTATGCGCTTTGAGGACGTGTGGACCCCCGCCGAAAAAACCGTATTCGAGGCCACTCAGAAAGCATTGAGCGTTTACAAAGCCTCGAGCGCCCTAAAAGGGGGAGTCCAGCAAATGCTCCCGGTCCCCGAATTTCAAACCGACGATTTAATGCTGTTCACCCGCACCTCGAGCGAACAAACCGTGCTGGTAGCCTGGAACAACGCGGCCACGCGCAAAACCTACAGCCTGAAACTCTCCAAACTGCCTAAAGAATTTGCCACCTTAAAGCTCGAGGGCGCAAAAGACCTGTTCGGGCAAGACGCTAAAGTAAGTGTCCAGGGAGGGTATTTCCATGTGACCCTACCCGCTCGAGCGGCTACGGCTTTTGAAGCACAATGAAGATATGCTTGCTCGAGAGGGCGGTAACTCCGGGTTCTCTCTGCGGCTCAGCGGAGTTCAGTGGGGTTGCCCTCCAACTCGAGCGCCTGAATCTCTTTAAGGTCGCACAGGGTCGCGGCGACGCTGGCGTAGGGTCAAATACCTGAAACTCCGCCCTCGAGCAGTCACACCAGCGCTCAATCAAGCTCTACCTCTCTGAACCAAACTCGAGTGTATCTAAAATCAGCGGTTTAAACCAAGTCCTCGAGCGCCAAACTTGGGTTCAAATTTTAAGTCTCTGGTACACTTGTGGCATGACCGACGCCGCTCGAGAACAACCCATGACCGAAGCGCAGTACCTCGAGTTCGAGCAGCACGCCGAGGTACGACACGAATTTGATGATGGTGTTCTTTGGGCGATGTCCGGTGACAAGCGTGTCAACAACCGCATCGCGCTCAATATCGCCAAAACACTCGATGATGTGAGTATTGAGCAGGGCTGTCGCACCTACATAGCAGATACCAAAGTGGTCACGCAAAAGGGCAACTTCTTTTACCCTGATGTGATGGTCTCCTGTTCACCCGCGTCACTAGACCCGCTCACCGAATCCAATCCCTGTGTGATTTTCGAGGTGCTTTCCCCGTCCACCGAGACTCGAGACCGAGGCGTGAAATTGCAGGCTTACACCTTCGATATTCCCGCGCTCGAGCAGTACATTCTGGTCTCGAGTGCGGAGAAGTTGGTCGAAATGTATCAGCGGGCTGCGGGTGGTATCTGGTCTTATCACGTCTACCGGGACGAGGGTGATACGGTTCCGATTCGTTGCCTTGAAACCAGCCTGACCCTCGAGCAGATGTACCGCTACGTGGACCGTGAGACCCCACAAATCTAGCCAAATCCCACTCTCGTCCTTGACTTTACCCCCGTTGCCGACGACAATTTATGCCATACCGCTCGAGCGGACCTCATTTCGACCCTCGAGACCCAGGCTTACGATGGCAATTCTAATGGGCGCACGTCGGTGCGCCTTTTTTCTTTTCCGCTCGAGCAGCACTATATCGAGCAGCACTGTAAGGAGTTTACATGTCCCAGACCAACATTCGAGAGATTTTAAAAGAACGTATCCTGATTCTCGATGGGGCGATGGGAACCATGATTCAGGACCGCAAGCTCGAGGAGAAGGATTTCTGGCACCCAGATTTTAACTCGCACCTGATTACTAAAAACTTGCGCGGAAACAACGATTTGCTTAA
>JACMOA010000351.1 GCA_014378225.1 Deinococcales bacterium
CAGCAGTGCGCGGCCTTGATGTCCTGCATCGCCACGCCATCAATGAAAATCCCTCCAGCTCGAGGTTTACCCACCACAGGCGGCTTGAGGGTGGGCAAGGTAGGTTCCGGCTCGAGGGTGGGGTCCAGCACTTTGGCCACCGCGCCAGGGGTCAGGCGGCCCGCGCTGACCGCCAAATACACGTCGTCTGGGTTGCGCGAACCCATTAGTTTTTCACTGGCATCTTCTAGATTCTTGGTCCGCATCAGTTGGCGCACCGCCAAGCCGCGTTTACGCAGATAGCGCTCGAGGGTACTGTGTCCATTCTCGAGCGCTTCCTGACGCTCGAGCGTGCGGAAAAAGTGCCGAATCTTGGTTCTAGCACTGCGCGTGACCGCAATGTTCATCCAGTCCAGGCTGGGATGTCCGTTCTTCTGGGTCAAAATCTCTACCCGGTCGCCGTTTTGCAGCTCGTAGGCCAGCGGCACGATGCTGCCGTTAGCCCTCGCGCCCATGCAGGTATCGCCCACTCGGGTATGAATGTGGTAAGCAAAATCAATGGGCGTGGCCCCTTTAGGCAAATTGACCGTTTCGCCTTTGGGCGTGAACACAAACACCCTTCCAGACAGCAAATCGTCTTTTACTGCATCAATAAAGTCAGAGGCGTCCGAAATCTCGAACTGTAACTGCTCGAGCTGAGCAATCCAGGTGGCTTTATTTCCGCGTGCCTCGAGCGAGTCGCCCTGTTTGTACAGCCAGTGCGCCGCAACGCCAAATTCAGCAATCTGGTGCATTCGCAGGCTGCGAATCTGGACCTCGATGGGTTGCCCGGTAAACGAAATAACCGTGGTGTGCAGACTCTGGTAGCCGTTGGGTTTGGGAACCGCAATGTAATCCTTGAAACGGCCCGGAATGGGGGTCCACATGCTGTGAACTGCGCCCAGGGTTTGATAACACACCCGCTTTTCCCGCGTGGCCTCGAGCGCGACGGTAGCCCGCTCGAGCCGGGATTCAGACTCGGCCTGGTTCTCACCTTCCTCTGCCGGAAGGCTAACCTCCTCTTCGGACACACTGTGCGGCCTCAAAATCACCCGGATGGCCAGCAAATCAAAAATTTGCTC
Organism: Deinococcales bacterium; assembly: GCA_014378225.1. Classification (GTDB taxonomy): domain Bacteria; phylum Deinococcota; class Deinococci; order Deinococcales; family Deinococcaceae; genus JACMOA01. The sequence continues at coordinate 1,101 of JACMOA010000351.1, forward strand.
GAGCGATTTACCGTCGCGCTGCATCTTCTGAAAAATGCTCCACAGATGCTTGCTGCGTCCACTGATGTCAAAGCCACCGAGCAACCTCGAGAGTTCACCGTCATGGGACAGTGCTATCTTGAGTTCCTCTATTTCACGCGCCACCGCGCCGGTCAGCACTTCCTGACTCTGCTCGAGCTGACCCCGGAGTTGTTGGTATTCGGCGGGATACAGGTACTGAAAGCTCAAATCCTCGAGTTCCCACTTGATTTGCCCAATGCCTAATCGGTGGGCCAGCGGCGCAAAAATCTCGAGGGTTTCTTTAGCGATGCGTTGTTGCTTTTCTGGCTTCATCGAACCCAGGGTTCGCATATTGTGCAGTCGGTCTGCCAATTTGACGATGATGACCCGGATATCTCCGGTCATGGCAATCAGCATCTGGCGCAGGTTTTCGGCCTGCTCGTCGTGCAAGTTCTGGCCCGAGAGCTTGGTCAGTTTGCTGACCTTGGTTTCGCCCTCCACGATGCGGCGCACGTCCGGCCCAAACTCGCGCTCAATATCCTCGAGCGTGACCGGGGTATCCTCAACCGTGTCGTGCAGCAAACCGGCTGAAAGCGCGTCCACGTCCAGGCTCAGTTCACTGAGGATGCGGGCCACCGCCACCGGATGGGTGATGTACGGCTCGCCACTTTTACGCAGCACCCCGTCGTGAGCCTTACGCGCAAACTCGTAGGCTTTGGCAATTTTGGCGTGCTCTGACTCGTCTAAATGCTCGAGCGAGGCCATCAACTCTGGAAAACCATGCATAGGTGTGGGTAGGGTTCCTCTTCAGAGCTGGCCGTGTTCGGGCTGGAGCCTGTTTTAGAAAGCAGTGTAGCGCTCGAGTAGACCAGAATTCAACACGCGAATGCGTGTAGGTCTAGCCCCTCTGGGATAGGGCACAACTCGAGGCTGTAGGTTCAAGCCTATGGCCTCGAGTTGTCAAGTTCAGTTTCCAGTTCTTTCCGAAACTGAAAAACGCTCGAGACCCGCTCGAGCGCGAAAGGACAAGAATAAGAATCAGCGGCGCGGCCTGCGATTTGAGACAGGAACCGGCACAGGGATGGGAACCAGTTGGGGTTGTTCGACCTGGGGAGTGAGCGCTTCACGCACTCTACG
>JACMOA010000352.1 GCA_014378225.1 Deinococcales bacterium
CTCGAGCAGAACCCAAAAAAGCCCCACCCGCTCGAGGGGATGGGGCTTGACTACTTGAAATCTGAATCAGCGGCGACGATACCTGGCGGCCCGGTCTCCGAAGGAGCAGCCCAACCAGAACACTAAACACACGATGGGGGCCTTGATGCCCGCCGCAACCGTACCCACGCTGGGTAGCAACCAGTACAGCGCCAGCCAGTAGGTGAGCACAAACAGCGCCACCATCATCAGGGTGTTGCGCCAGATTTTGCCCTGCCCAACTTTGGTTAGTTTTGAAGCTGCACTCGAGGCAGTACTTGAATCTGAGGTGCGGCCTGCGCGGTCTTGTCTGTGAATCTGTGAATAAGGCAAGTGTGCTTGCATAAAACCCCCTATGTTGTTGCTCATAGTCTTGTTTGTTGCTGTTTGTTCGCTGTCGCGCTACTGAATTTTATCGTTGAGTTCCGTGGCCGAGGGGGTTAGTTTGCTGTGTTCAGAATGCACTGTCCAGCGTGTTTAAATAACGTGCTCGAGCAAAAAACAACCTCGTATTCAGCCAAACTTCCCCGACAACGTGCTCGAGGGCAAAAACCTCTTATCTATTACGATTATAACAAAATACTTCGCTCGAGTCAAGAACGTATCGGGGTTGTTCTGTATTGACCTAATCGTTAAAGGGTGCTAATCTACGAAATGACGCGGGTTTTTCTGTTTCACCCCTAACGTCTGAAAAGGAGGAAAACGTGAAATTACACGAACGGCTGCGCGAACTACGTACCGAGCGCGGACTCAGGCTCAAGGATGTGGCGCTCGATGCCGACATCAGTGTCCCCTATCTGTCCGACCTCGAGCGGGGACGCACCAACCCAAGCTTAGACACCCTACAAACTCTGGCAGGTGCCTATAACATCACGGTTCACGACCTGCTCGAGTCGGTGGAGTTTTACGGTCTGGGAACCGAGGGCGCAATGCCCAAAGGTTTGGCCGAATTACAAGCTGACCCGGTGCTGGGCGCACAAATCAGTCCAGACTGGATGCGGACCCTGGCCCGCATTGAACTGCGCGGTAAGCGACCCCGCGATAAGCAGGACTGGTACGAGATTTACCTTCACCTGAAGCGCATTCTGGACTGAAACCCTTCAAACTCGAGTTAAGGCTCGAGTTTTTTGTTTTGGAGGCGCTTATGAAAGATTTGACCGGAGTGTTTGCAGGTTTGCGAGAAGTGCTGCTCGAGGCTGGAGCTTCTCTGACACCCAGTGCGGATGACAGCACCCAAGTTACGCTCAATTACAACGGCGAATTCTTTGTGGGGGTCAAACTGGGTAAGAATTATGTAAAAGCTATTACCTGATGCCGCTCTACTACCACACCAAATTGCGTGAGCACGTTTCAAGCGAGTTGGGAAAGCGTCTCAAGGGCAAAACCTGTTTCAACTTCATCCGGCTCGAGCAGTCCCACAAACAGGATTTGCTGACGTTGACCTGCACTCGAGCAGCTAAAGGGTGACGCTACAAGTTAAACCCTCCCGCCACCTCGAGCGTCTGCCCGGTGATGTACTCGCTCGAGCGCACAAAATACAGCACCGCACCCGTCACTTCCTCGAGCGTTCCCAAACGTCCAGCGGGAATCTCGTCCACGGGCTTGGAAACGCTGTTTTCGATAACTCCGGGCGCAACCACATTGACGCTGATGCCGTGTTTTACCTCACTTTTAGCCAGTGAGCGGCTTAGAATCAGGATTCCGGTCTTGGCAATGGCGTAAGGCACGATGCCGGGACGGGCCAGCAGGTTTTCGGCCCCAGCAAAACCGATGTTGACGATGCGCCCGTAACCCGCTTCACGCATGAGGGGAATGCTCGAGCGGCAGGTGTAAAAAGTGGCGTTCAGGTTGCTGTCTAAAATATCGTGCCACTCCGAAAGTTTGGTCTCGAGCAGCGGTTTGCGGGTGTAATTGCCCACGTTGTTGACCAGCACGCCCAATCCATCAAAGCTATGGTGAGCCTCAAACACCAATTTTTCAGCTTCTTCCGGCCTCGTCAAATCAGCCTGGAGCGCTGCCCCACGCACGCCCAGACCCTCGAGTTCGCGCACCGTCTCGAGCGCTTTTTGCCTGGAAGTGCGGTAGTGAATCACCACATCAAAATTCGCTCGAGCCAACTCTGTGGCAATGGCCCGCCCAATTCCCCCGCTCGAGCCTGTGACCAGCGCGGTTTTGCGCGGCCCATTCACACTATTCCCCGTGTTTCTTCCTCGAGCGCCCTTTTCACCAGAGCCACCGTGTAAGAGTTGAGCGGGTACTCGAGTGCCTCTTCGAGCGTAACCCAGGCGTGACGCACGATTTCCTCGTTGTACTCGAGGGTGAAACTCTGGGAAAGGGCGAAGAAGTTGAGCAGAATAAAGTGGGCAGGTTTATGGAATTCGCTCGAGTTCACCGCTTCTTGCACCATTGCAAAGTGGACGTGAGTTAGGGCCAAGCCCACCTCCTCGAGAAATTCACGCTTCAGAGCAGCTTCCATTGTCTCTCCCCACTCAATTTTGCCGCCTGGAACGCCCCAGGAACCGCGCCATTTTGTGGTTTCCACAATCAAATATTTATCCTGACAGCGCACCAACGCGCCCACAGTTGCAAGCGGACGGGTTGCTAGGGAAGAATCACTCATAACAGGCAAGGTAGCACGCTCGAGCGGGGAGAGCCTGGAGAAATCTTGCGGTTCTCTAATTGGACACAGCACGTTAAACAGACGCATTCGAGAAGAAGCAAAGTTTACGCGGACAGGCCCGATAGCAGCCGTCCTGCTCAAGACGCGGCGAGGCCCGGAAGGTGCCGTTCTCGCCAAGATAGTGCCGCTTTGTTCAAGACAAAAACCGAGAACCGAAAACCTACTTGTGATACGGCTCTCCCCGTGCAATCGTACTGGCTCGGTAAAGCGCCTCGAGCATGACCACCATTGCCAAATCGTGCGGTAGGGTCAAGCACGAAAGGCTCCACAACGTTCCCGCTCGAGCGCGGACGTCATCGC
>JACMOA010000353.1 GCA_014378225.1 Deinococcales bacterium
AATTTTTAAAGCTCTGGGAGTCTTCGTGAATTTAGTTTTGAGCAGTGCAGATTTACACAAAATCCTCGAGCGGGTGTTTGCCAGAGGTTACAGCGGCGAAAACGCTGCCCTGATTACCAAGCACAGGATGGCGGTGGGCTTTTACTTCTCGAGTCCAGTTTTGAACGTAATAGTGGATGGTCGCTCGGACCCGGTGCAGGTATTGTTCGACCCGCCCTCGAGCGTGCCGCTTCCAGACGTTAGTTTTTCGATGGCCGGCCAAACTATTCACCGCTTCTGGACCGGAGAACTCAACGTGGTGGCCGCCATGACCAGAGGAGAAGTGACCGCTCGTGGAAATCTAATTCGCGCCCTGCATCTGTTTCCCATGATGCCTGTATTACAAGAAGCGTACCGCGAAGAATGGGAGGTGTGGCGCTCGAGCGTGAATCCGCTCGAGGGGAAGCTTTAATACCTCTTGAGCCAATCGTCAATTGCTCTATACTGCGCAGACGTGGAATTCATCGCCCTACTTTTTGCTTACCTGTTCGGCAGCATTCCCTTTGGTCTACTCTTCGCTCGAGTGTACCGGGTAGACATCCGTAAAGTCGGCTCTGGCAACATCGGGGCCACCAACGTGCAGCGGGCGTTGGGCTGGGGTCCTGCCATTACCGTTCTGGTGCTGGACGCCCTCAAAGGCGGCATTGCCATTTTATTTGCCCGCTTTGTGCTCAACCTATCAGAGCCGTGGGTGGTGTCCTGCGGCGTGGCGGCGGTGCTGGGCCACAATTACAGCATTTTCCTGAAATTCAAGGGCGGCAAGGGCGTGGCGACTTCGGTGGGAACCATGATTTTCATTGAGCCACTGGTAGGACTTTTGGGCGTTCTGACAGGCATGAGCAATATGGTATTCATTCGTATGGTTTCTGGGGGAAGTTTGACCGGAGCTATTGCCGCCACGATGTACGCCTTTTTTGAGGGTTATCCCCTGCACGTTTCCCTGTCTTGCCTGTTTCTGACACTTCTGATGCTGTGGATGCACCGTGAAAACATCTCGAGAATGCAAAACGGCACTGAGCGGCGATTGGGTGAGAAAAAGGTTGCCCCACCAGAAACCTCTGTACCGTAAATGCTCGAGCCAAAAAGAACCCCCTCCGTTTTGGAGGGGGTTTAACTGTACTACTCGAGGGAGGGTTTAAGCGCCTGGTTGCTCTGGGGTGGTGGGCATCACAGGGGGCGGGGCCATCTCGCTCGAGGGTGCGGGGGTCTCGCTCACGGGCATGGGCAGAAGAACCTGCTCGAGCGCCTCTGATACCGTGTCCACCGTAATCACGGTCATCTCGCACAGAATAGCGTCTGGCACTTCCTTGAGGAAGGGTTCGTCGTCTTTGGGAATGATGACGGTCCTCACTCCAGCCTGATACGCACCCAGCAGCTTTTCCTTCACGCCGCCAATGATGAGCACTCGTCCGCGCAGGGTGATTTCTCCGGTCATGGCGATATCACTGCGAACAGGCCGCTTGGTGATGGCGCTAATCACGCTGGTAGCGATGGCAATACCCGCACTGGGGCCGTCTTTGGGGGTTGCGCCGTCGGGGAAATGGATGTGAATATCCATCTTCTTGTAAAAGTCGGCTTCCGCGCCGTACTTGGTGGCGTTGGCCCGCAGGTAGGCCACGGCTGCTTGCG
>JACMOA010000354.1 GCA_014378225.1 Deinococcales bacterium
CTCAGTTCCACCCAGACGTTTTACCAGTTCACCGCGCTCGAGCTGTATGCGGTGCGGCCCAGCGACGAAGAGTTGCATCAGAAGGCCGAACGGCTCTCCAAATTTTTGGGAAACATTCTCGAGGCCACGCCGCCGGGGTTTGGCTGGCAACTGCTCGAGGATTTGCGTCCGCTAGAATAAAGCAATGAGCAATGAGTGATGAGTGATGAGCCAGAACGGAACGAAATGTGGGTCTTGCTCGAGTAATCTGAAGGTATGAAACGTTTTATGCGGATGTGTGTTTTGTGGTGCTCGAGCAGCGCTGACCTTCCCAACTTATGACCCTGGCGCTTATCACTTTGGCCTATCTCATCGGCTCGGTTCAGTTTGGGGTGCTCTACTCGAGGGTCCGGGGAAACGACATCCGGCTCGAGGACGCTCCGGGAGGCAGCGGCATTTACCGCCGTTATGGGTTTGGCGCGGCGCTAGGAATCACCTTGCTAGATGTGCTCAAGGGCGTACTGGCTGTTTATTTGATGCTCGAGCAAGACCCCAATGCCCTACCCTGGGCTATCTTTGCGGTGACGATAGGCCACAACTATCCGGTCTTTTTTGGTTTCAACGGCGGCGCGGGCATCGCTACCGGGTTGGGGGCGGTGGCGGTGGCCTCCCCGCTCGAGGTCTTCATTCTGTTGGGTCTGGCCGCAGTGGTGGGATTCATCTATAAATACACCCTGCAAAAGCGCCTCGGGATGTTCGTGGTTCCCTTTGCCTCACTCGCTGCTCTTCTGATTCTGCTGTTCCAGCACCTGTTCTGGGGTGGTCCCCTCCTCGAGTTGCTGGCTTTCGCCGTCCCAATGTTGATTCGCTCAGCCCATTTACTCTTAAAAAAACGCCCCGCGCTCAACCCCAAATCCCTATAATCATCGGGTGTCCGCAAGTATAAAGCCCCACCAACTCTGCTGGATTCTGCTTTTTTGGGGAATCCCCTCGAGCGTGGCTCAAGCTCAAACCCCGCTTCAGTCGCCCTCGAGCGTGCAGTCCTCGCAGGCCAAACCCTCGAGAACAGAACAAATCCCCATCACCGTCCGGCTCGAGTCCACCCGCCTGTTGGGTTTGAAGGGTGATTCGGTGCTGTGGACGCTCGAGTTGCCCAGTTCCACCTCTCCCCCGCCCCAACCCGTGCAAGCCAATAACACCGTCTGGGTGGCCTGGGGACCCATTTTGCGTGGGGTTCGGCTCGAGACGGGTCGCGTGACCGATTCGCATTACCTTCCCGCCCCCATTTCGAGTCTGGAACCCGCAGAAGGTGGGGTAGCGCTCGAGGTGGATTACGGAGAGGGCGTCAAAGGGCGCTTTGCAGTCAAGAGTGGAAAACTCGAGGGCCGGACGGTGTTTTTACCTACGCTCAAAGTGACTGAGGCACTGGAGAAGCTGGCGAGTAGCGGTCTGGGTTTCAATCCTCTGACCCCGGAAACAAACCGCGAAGCCGCCTCCATCCTCGAGCGCCGACTGATGCGCGACACGCTCAATCCCTTTTTACACCTGTATCTGGGCCGCGCTCTGCAACGCAGTGGGCAAACCGCGCAGGCGCTCGAGCACTACCGGGTGAGCCTGTCGCCTAGCGTTCCCTTTTTTGTGAGTATCCGTCTGGCCAGAGTGCTCGACGGTTTCGGGTACAGCGAACTGGCAGCCGAGGCTCTGAGCGCCGCTCGAGCGAACTGGACCTCACTGGGCTACAGCCCAGAACTGGCGGTCTCGAGCGCGGCGATGCGGGCTTATGGCAACCCGCTGGGCTACGCCCTCGAGCTGGACCGCAGTGGGGCCAACATCCGCCGGGACGCCTGGTTTCGCTTTTTGCGCGACCTTGCACCTCGCTTTGAAGGTTTTGAAGGCGTGTATGCCCGCTACGCCGACTCGCTCAGCGCTCAGGGCCGCGAAGGAGAAGCGCTGGAAATCCGCGCTTTCTCGAGCAGCCTCAATCGGGGCAGCTTGTACAACCTGGGTCCGGTGGCGCTGGACCGTGCGCGGGATATGGCGCGGCTGGCGGTGCTCAGCTTGCTGCTGGCACTGCTGCTGACTGTGGTTTCATTGGGGTTGCGCTACAGCGGACAGCAACGCAAGGCCCTCGAGCGGATGGGTGGACTCTTCTCGAGCCTATGGCTTCATCCGCTGCTGCGGTTGCGTCACGCGGCGTTTTCCTACTACACCTTCAGCGAAAAACTGGTGGTGCTGACCCTGTTAGTGGGCGTGGGCGTGGGGCTGAGTGCGTTGGGCTGGGCGGTCAAGACCCAGAGCCGCGCCGCCGACCCTGCACTCAACCTGGGGACTCTGGGTGGCCCGTGGTTTTACGCCCGACTCGAGCGCCTGAACACCGATTCCTCCGCACCCGAAACCGCACTGCTCGAGGGTTTAGCCGCCCAACTGGACGGCGATGACACCGCCGCTCGAGCACGCTATGAGACCCAGAGCGAAATCACGCCACCATTAGCTGCCCTCGAGAACAATCTGGGAGTTCTGGAAACCATGCGGGGAGATTTTCCGGCTGCCCAACAACGCTACCGCACTGCCCTCTCGCTCGAGCCAGGACTGGACGCCGCAGGGTTCAACCTCCGGACAGGCGACAACGCCAACCTCGGGTCTGGTGAAATTCCGGCCCAGCTCGAGCCACCCCGTCTGGCTTACCCCCGTCCCACCCAAATTTACCGTGCTGTGGGTGGCCCCTGGAGCCAGGACCTCGCCACACTATTCACCCGCCCCTGGGACGCTTTGAGCAGCGTTCCACTACGCCTCTCGCCTCCGCTTAAAAGCGTGCTCATCGCCCTTTACTTGCTGTCTCTGGCCTTTACCCTGCTGTGGCTACTGGTTCCGCGCCCTCGAGTAGCAGGGCTTCCGCCGCGCCCGTGGCTGTTTCGTACCCTCTCGGTGTTGGTGCCTGGACTGGGCCTCATTGACGAGGTTTGGGGCGTACTGCTGCTGATTCCGTGGTGTGGGATGATGCTTTTTGGGCTGAGTAAGGTGCTGATTCTGGACTTTACTGCCCTGCCTTTCTGGAGCAGCGACCTGAGCGGAACGTGGTGGGTTTTACTCGGCTTTTTATATGTGCTCAACTTAGTGGGCATCCTGCTCGAGGAAATCGCACACGCAGGACGGTTGAAACGTTTAGTAAAGGCGCAGGGACTCGAGGAGCGAAGGCAAAGTGTAGAGCGGCGGCAGGCGGAACAGCTCTCGAGTGAAGGGTCCACTCCACTGGCGGCGGGAGATTCGCTCGAGCGGGGTTGAGGTAGTGGGGAGTCAGTTCTGAGTTAAAAGCTTTGCGCCCCCGGCGGGTTTTTGGCCATTGGATGGTTTGTTGTAAAGCGCTCTAAAGCAAACCGACCAATTACAAATACCCAAGCCCTCGAGCCTTAAATTCCAGCGCTTGTCAAGTCCCTCTAGTTTTGATACACTACTTTTTGCGTCGCATTTTGGCGGGCTGCTGACAGATGCGAAGAAACAGGCCCAACCCTCACTCGAGCACTCAACCCCAAGGAATTCTAAAATGGTTAAAATTCGCCTTTCCCGCTTCGGCTCCAAGCACAACCCTCACTACCGCGTGGTCGTCACCGATTCTCGTAAACCCCGTGACGGTGACTACATCGAGAACCTGGGCCACTACGACCCCCGCAAGACCACCGAGAACTTCCTCAAGATTGACGTGGAACGCGCCCGTCACTGGTTGGGTCAGGGTGCACAGCCCACTGACACTGCGCTGAGACTGCTCAAACAGACCGGAGTGTTCAAGAAAACCCCCGTCGCTGCCGCCGAGTAATCCCCTCCCTCGAGCACCTTTTTCGCTCGAGAACACTGTCTCTATCGAACCGGAGCCAACCATGCGCGACCTCACCGAACTTGTGCATTACATCGCCGCCAGCATGGTGGACGACCCTTCACAGGTGCGGGTGAGCGTGCGGCGCGGCCCGGAAACCACCTACCTGATTCATGTGGCTCCCGGCGAAGAAGGTCGGGTCATCGGGCGTCAAGGCCGAATCATTCAGGCCATCCGCACCGTAGCCCGCACCGTCGCAGAGCCACGCAGCCGGGTTCAGGTAGATGTAGCTGCACCCAAAAAAGCGGCTTGAAGCCTGAAGTGTGAATGGAGGCAGCTCGAGGGCTGCTTCTTTTTTTTGAATCAGGGGTTGTAGTTTAGCGATGAACAATAAACAATGAGTCGGTATGAGGCTCGAGAGCGAATCCATTTGTCTTATGATTGCATCCAAAGCGTTTCGCCATTCTTGTGTTTCTTAACCGAAAACTGATAACCGAGAACCCAAACCACCATGCTCGAGAACCTAACACACATTGGAACCATCTCCGCGCCCTTCGGGGTGAAAGGGGCTATCAAGCTGTATACCATCGGAGACCCGCACCGTTTGCTTGACCTAGAGCGGGTGTGGCTCGAGGGGCGCGGCTGGCTCAAGGTTCAAATTGCCGAGGCGCACGGCCCCGCCGTGATGTAC
>JACMOA010000355.1 GCA_014378225.1 Deinococcales bacterium
CCAAAAGCCAAGAGGGTCGCGCTCGAGGTAATAACTGGAGCCTGTTCAGGACCTGGAACCGTGATGAGCACAACTTTTGCACCATCTGTAGCCGGCTTGAGCGCCTCGAGTAAAGCGGCGTACTGCGTCTCGAAGATTTCAGCCGAGGTTATAGGCGTGGGAGGCAAGGAGAGCAACGGCAGCAACCAGTTGTTGCCGCCTGTCCACAGGGTTATAAATTGGGGCTTAGCCTTGATGGCCGCGCTCACCTGGGTTTCGGTAGGACCCAGAATCAGGTTGTAAAGCGCCGCCTCACCAGGATTGTTGCTCGAGAGATTTGCTGAGGTACGGGTGTTCAAATCCTCGAGCCGCGCTCCTGGAACGCCCAAATTTCCTATTCTCGCATCTGGCTCGAGGCGTGTACAGGAATCTGCGGTAACGTCCAGCAGGGTTTTCGGTAAGGGAGGTGGGCAGCCGGGGTTTTTGCCCAGCGGTGCATTGATGGGGTAGCCCGCCAGTTTGGAGAGTAAAACGGGGAAGGAATTTCGCTGACCGTCGGCGGTGAGTCCGTTAGACTGAAACCCGGCGGTTAAAGAGTCGCCTAGCGCCACATAACCCTCGAGCGTGGGGGTTGCAGGAGCCTTGACCCCCTGATTATTACACGAGGCTAAAAAGATGGTGAGGCTCAACAGTACAGCTCGCTTCATAGGTTCTCCCGCTCGAGCGGTTCACATCCAGCCTCGAGTTTGCTACAGAAGTTTCACCTTCATGAAACTCTGCTCAAGACTGATTGTAGGCGAGAAATGGATTTCTAGGAAGTCTGAACGTATGTGATTAGAGTACCTAGAGTGGTGCGGTGCCATAGTCCCCCACCTGCGATATGGATACCGCTGTAGCAGTGTTACGGTCCACTCCAGGTTCGGGCTTCCTCAAGTCGTTGCTGAGCCGTCATTAGCTCCTCGGCGGTGAAGAGGGCCGCGTGTTTCAGGACAATAGCCTCCAAAGTAAGGTCTATTCGCTGGAGACGCGCCAAGGTATAAAAACCCTCGGACACGTCGGGAGTAGTCAGCAGGCGCTGGGCGGTGGCGAGCGCACCATGAGCGGCCATCATTTTTCGAAAGTAGGTCGGGTTGTACCCGAGTTCCTTGGTTTGTTCGATGCTGCGTTCGAGATCGCGAGCAAAATCTGCTTCAGTCATGGGTAGCGCTCCCTGAGAAGGCGTCCGTGGGCTGTAAGCACCCCTGGTCAGGTTGGATCAATGGAGAACAGAATATCGTGATTTTACTTGGTTCTTTGGCGTAGATTCTATCGTGTCTGATTTGCGCCCTACCCTACCTTCAGAGTCCCTAATCATACCAGGTCGCCAACACTGACTTTCCACCCGGAAAAAGCACCGGGATGGAAATACAAAACAGCAACCCGGTATTCTAGTTTTCTTGCTCCACTCGGCCTTGAAGAGATGGAACTTCTTCAAGGCAACCTGGTATCAGATACGTCTGAACTCGAGCAGTTTCCTGCTATTCCAGCGGGGGGTAGGCTTGATGATAACTCTCGAGCGTAATTCGCTCTGCAAAACGCCGGAAGAAATCTACCGTACTGAGCGCCTGGGAGCGGTGCATACTGATGGCCTTGAGCTTGAGACCCACCCGGTGTGTCACATCTTTAAAGACGTTGGGCGGCACATAGCCCGCCTCGAGTTCCGGTTTTTGCACGAACAGCTCGGTCATGTACTCGAGGGACGCGGAGTAATACCACAGCGTACAGGGTCTATTCAGGCGCTCGAGGGCCGTGTAAACCAGCGTGTGGGTGGCGATATGGTCCGGGTGTCCGTTTGAACCGTTGGGTTGAAAGGTCAGCACGATTTCGGGTTGGTACTCCTGCACATGTCGAATTATCAGCTCGAGGGTTTCTTCAAAATTGGCATTTAAAACGCTGCCGTCTGGAATGTCGTATTGATGGTGTTGGGTGATTCCCAGCACCGCCAGACACTGCTTCAATTCTCCGTCTGGCCCTGCCCGGAGTGCGGCTAGCTCTGCTTTACTCGAGACTAGACCCAGATTTCTTCCCGCTTCCCCCCGCGTGAGCGTGATAAGGCCCACCTCAAAACCCTCGGCCCTGTAATCCAAAATGGTTCCGGCAGCGCCGTACACCTCATCGTCGGGGTGGGGAACGATAATCAGGAGTTTCATGGGTTTGGTGGGTGCGAGTAGGTCAGGCATTGGGGCAGTTTAACAAATTGGGTGGCGCTCGAGGGGTAATGGGCGTGTGTGGGGTAGGTTTGAGCTAGAAGGGTCCCCTACTTTTGAGCGCTTCGCTTTCAAAAATATCCCCCCTACAAGCAGGGGGGAACTAAAAGACCATTTATTCCGACTAAATCCAAACTGCGTATCAGACAGTGGAACGTGCATGGTCCTCGTTCCTCCCCCGCAAGCGGCCCTTTTCCGCAGGACGTAGGTTGGGAGAGGGTTTGAAGCTCAAGCTAAAAGCTCATCCCAGCGTCCTCGTACTCGAGCGAAGTTGCACCTGGAATTCACCCCCCTCCCACTCCGTGCTCCGCAACACTGCGTGAACCCGCCACGGGGGGAGAGTCGATTCCGTGTGTTGGACGGTCTTTTAGATTGGTCGGAACAGATGACTAAAAGACTGTCACACTCGAGGTTTGACGTATTTCTAAAATCAAGGGGCTTTCTATGCGAAATACCTTACGCCTGCACACCCCTACTCACGGGCATCTCGGATTGCTCGCCGTCCATATCGTCGTCCAGCCCCGCAATCTCTTGCGGCGTCAGGTGATAATGAGTGTTGCACCAGTGGCATACCGCTTCCTGTCCGCCCTGCGCCATCATGTCCTTGCGCTCCTCGAGCGAAAAATAGGTCAAGGTAGAGAGTAAGCGCTCCCTCGAGCAGCGACAGGCAAAACTGAGAGGCAAGGATTCCTCGAGCAGCTCCAGACCCAACCCTTCGGTAACGCGCTGTACCAGCTCGAGCAGACTCATGTTTCGCAGGGCCGTGGTGATGTTTCCTAGCGCGGCAATATTGCGCTCCATAATTTCTACGTGCTCGTCGTCAGCTCCCGGCATCACTTGCACCAGCAGGCCCCCGGCGGTATGCACTTCCCCCCCCTCGAGGTAAACGCCCAGCAGCACCGCACTGGGAATCTGCTCACTGACTGCCAGATAGTAGGCCAAATCGTTGGCAATTTCTCCGGTTTGTAGCGCCACGCTCGAGGTGTAGGGTTCGCCGTTCTCGAGCAGGCGGGTGACGGCCAGTTCGCCCTTTCCCACCAGTGCGCCTACGTCCAGTTTGCCGTCTGTGGCTCTGAGGGGTAGCTCTGCGCTCGAGTTCCCAACGTAACCTCGTGCGCTGGCATGACCGCCCTTCAGTTCTTCAGAAACCGTTCCTTCTGCCACCATGTAGCGCAGCGGGCCATCTCCCTCTACCCGGATGCTGATACGGCTTTTTTCGTGCTTAGATAGAGTGAGGCCAAAGAGGACTGCGCCCGTCATCAAACGTCCCAGTGCAGCGGTAGCGTCTGGGGTCAGTTCGTGACGGCGCTTGGTTTCACCCGCCAAAGTGCTCGAGTCTGTGGCAAAAATTCTTAAAGTATGGTTTGCGGCTGTACCACGCAGGATGTAGCTAGAAGACATCAAAGAAGTCTACCGGAAAGCTCGAGCGGGAACTGGATGAGGTGTTGTGTTTTCAGGGTTCAAACTCTTCCTTTAGTGGGTCGGGTTCACTCCAGGCGGGAGAGGCTCGAGCGCCTCTCCCCAACCTATTGCAATCGCTCTCGAGCCTCTCCCGCTTCTCCCAGAATCAGGGGCCGAATTTCGCCAATCAGATATAAACTTCCTGCCACCACGCACAGCGGAACTTCCGGCAAAGCCTCGAGCGCTTCTTTGGAACTCCCCGTGAGCGTAATGGGCAAACCTGGGAAAAACCGGGCTAACTCCTCGGGTGGTGCGGCTCGAGGGCTGTTCACGGCTCGGGTCAAAATCACCTGTGAGGCCAGCGGAAAGAGCGCCCTTGCGATACCTTCCACCTGTTTATCCGAGGCCACCCCAAAAATCAGCGGAACTTTACCCACCCCTAAATCTCGCAGGGACGAGACCAGCGCCCTCGAGCCGTCGGGGTTGTGTGCTCCGTCCAGTAGCACCCCATTACCCTTCCACTCGAGCCGCTCCATCCGCCCCGGCCAGCGGGTCAGGCGTACACCCGCCTCAATCGCGTCGCCGTCCAGCTCGAGGGCCAACGCTGCCGCTACAGCCAGCGCCACATTACGGGCTTGATGCTCGCCTAGCAGCGGGGTCACGGCCACCAGTACTCCTGTTCGAGTTTTGACCACTATGCTCGAGCCGTCCCAGCCCAACCCAGTGGTCTCAAGTTCAATTTCTTCATGGAGTCGCCACAGCTCGGAGCCGCGTTCA
>JACMOA010000356.1 GCA_014378225.1 Deinococcales bacterium
ATCCTGTCGCAGTCGGGTGCTGCATTTTCTACCGCAGTTTCAAAAACTCGCTCCTGAACGGTTAAAACTTGCCCTATCAGCACGCTCGAGGTGAGTAGATTGTTCCAGCTCAGCAGTTGCTCGAGGGTGAGACCATATTTTTTGGAGATGGAATAGGCCGTGTCGCCCTTTTGCACCGTGTGTTGAACCCCTTGCGCCAGAGCACTCGAGCTGAACAGAAAAGCCGTTAGAACCCAACGTAATGTTTTATTCACGCCTTCACCTATGGGGTTAGCACCTGAAAGACATCTGGGTGCGCGGAAACCTCGAGTTGGGGGCTGCTTTGAACCTACATTAACCGGACTTGTATTGACCTGAAAGGACGCTTGAGTATAACGGGCGTTACAGTATGAATGCAAGGTTTGTAAGGTGTGAATTTTTAGACAAAAAGCAAATGTTGGCACTGGCAAAGTTTTTCTCGAGTTTTCTCGAAGGTGGATAAAAATACCTTGAGTGCTCGAGTCAGAGTGAGAATTCTGAAATCCTGTCACTCGAGCGGGAACACTTCATTTTAAGTACCTTTTTCCAAGCTTAGCGTCAGCAAAGAGGCTTACACTCGAGCCTATGGCCAGTTTTTCGCTTTCACTGCACCGCTGGCGGCGGCGAACTTTTTCTTCTTTAAAATATCCGGCCTTCAGACTTTACTGGACCTCACAAATCTTGAGCTTGGTGGGAACCTGGATTCAGGCCACGGCCCAGGCTTATCTGGTGCTGGAACTCACCGGCTCGAGCACCGCGCTGGGCTGGGTCAACGCGGTTTACTTTTTGCCCAGTTTGTTGTTTTCCCTGCTGGCGGGCGCTTTGCTGGATGTTTTACACAAGGGTAAAGTGCTTCAAGTCACGCAAGGTGTGTTGCTGGTCACTTCCCTGCTCACCGGAATCCTGATTCAGACCGGACACATCAGCGTCTCTATCATCATGGTCATTGCTTTCGTTTCAGGAACGGCCAACGCTTTCAACATGCCTGCCCGTCAAACGATGGCGGCCACTTTTGTGCCGCGTGAAGGTCTCACCAACGCGGTAGCGCTCAACAGCCTGTCGTTCAATCTGTCGCGTACTGTGGGGCAGGCGTTGTTTGGTCTGGTGGTCCCGCTAGGGGTCTGGCTGCTGGCCCAAGGCGACCCTGAAAACCTCTCGAGGTTGGCGCTGCCGTTTTATCTCAATGCCGCTGCCTTTGTAGTAGCGATGGTGCTGCAAATACGCTTGCCTTTTCCAGTTCCCAAAGACGAGGTCTCGAGCCACAACCTGCTGCGTGACACGCTCGAGGGTCTACGTTACGTTCGCTCCCAGCCGCGCATTCTGTACGTAGTTTTGCTGGTATCGGGGGTCAGCACCTTTTTGCTGAATTTTCAGATTCTGATTCCCATTTTTGCCAAACAGCTCTACTTCCTGAAAGAATCTGGCTTCGGTATGCTCAGTGCGGTGTTTGGTCTGGGAAGTACCTTTGGGGCGCTCTATCAGGCGTCTCAGCGCAATTCAGGTAAAAGTCTGCGCTCGAGCGCCCTGGTTGTACCGCTCACCCTGATGGTTCTGCCCTGGATGCCCAACTTAATGCTCTCTGGCGCGATGCTGGCGGTGTGTGGATTTTTCATGATGACCCTGCTGATTTCAGCCAATAGCACGGTACAGCTCTCGCTCGAGGACAGTTTTCGGGGCCGGGTGATGGCGCTTTACAGCATGATGATTGTGGGTGTGGCCCCAGTTGGAGCACTGCTGGCGGGCTTTTTACTCTCGAGCAGCGATGGACTGGGGCCGCGTTGGGGCACGGTAGCGCTGGCCCTTCTGGGCGCGGTGTGCGTGGGACTCGTGTGGAACAAGCTCCCTCGAGCGAAGGGTTAGGGTCTGTCTGAAAACCCTAGAGATTTTAAGTAAGTTTCTTCAGAGTGCAACTGTCATATTTCATTCAGTACAGAGCTAAACTCATGCGCTCGAGTCTGCCCTCAAAAGAGTCATTTGTCTTGTCGAAGCGTCTTACAGTGTCTTTCGGAGGCAAGACCATGAACCGAATTTTGACCCTAGTAGGACTTCTTATCAGCTCGAGCGCATTTGCGGCCACCTACGTAACCAGCGATGCCAAAACCAAAACCGCCACCCTGATTGTGAACGCCAGTGAAGGCAGCGCCGGAGGCGGCCTGAACTTTAACGGTGCAGTGCGTGGAGCCAAAACTTTCACCGTGCCTGCGGGCTGGAAGGTAGTTTTGAAGTTTAAAAATCTGGGCATGATGGGCCACAGCGCCATCGTGACCAAAGGCAAAACGCCACCTAACAGCATTACCACCAAAGATGCCGCCTTCCCCAAAGCCTACACACCTAAACTGGTAGAAGGTATGGCCATGAATGCCGCCGCAGATTTTAAATTCTCTGCTAACACCGCCGGAACCTACAACATCGTGTGTGGCGTTCCCGGTCACAACCTGGGCGGTCAGTGGTTGGGTCTAGTCGTCTCGAGCAGTGCTAAAGCCGCGACCTACAAATAAATTCTCTCGAGCACGACAAAACTCGAACACACAAAAGGACGCCCTCGAGCGTCCTTTTTGATTGAAAAAATCTCGAGTCTACAAATCGAATTCTGTAGGGTTTAAACCTGTGGCAAAGCAGGCTTCTTTGACCATCTGGCGCTCTTTAACGTCGAAGTTGCCATCTGAGCCACCAATGATAATACCAATTTGAATCACGGCTCGAGCCTGGTCTGGCTTGGTCCGCAGTTTGCTGATGGTTTGAATCAGGCTGACCTTGCCAAAATCGTAGTCGGTGGTGAGTTTGTTGCAGTATTCGTCGTACTTGGCGCGTAAATCGTCGGCGGGAAAGATTTTGAGGATGTCGTTGTTGACAATCAGGGCCGCCGTTTTCTGGCGCTCGGCGGCGTCCACATTGCCGTCGGCTGCCGAAATCAGGGCGCTCATGGCCATGCAGGCATCCGAAAAATCCTTGTTCTTGAACTTGCCCACCCTATTTTTGAGGTCACTGGTGGCGTTGGCGGCGAAGGTTTTTAAGTTAAATCCCATAGTCACTGTCTCCTTGAAACACAAACTTGCCCTGTGAAATGCACTGTAAACTACCGAATAATACCTTTCGCTCGAGCGTGACGCAAATCGAGACCCCTCACAAAAGTTCTGAATGCTGTTCGCTCGAGGGGAGTCTTGCTTTCTGACCCCAACCGTGTTCAAAACAGCCCACAACTCCCCCCATTCGGTGTACCCTCTTTCCCGTGCCAGACGATTTTTCCATTCACCCTACCCCAGACGGTAGCAGCACCGTCTACAGCTCGAGGTACGGGCAGTATTATCACTCCACGCACGGCGCACTCACGCAATCCCGCGTGGTCTATCTCGAGGGAACCCAGACCCAGCTTCACCCCGCTCCAAAGGTGCTCGAGGTGGGTTTTGGCATGGGTCTCAATTTTCTGACCACACTCCGGGATGCGCTCGAGCGCGGTGTTTCGCTTCACTACATCGCCCTCGAGTTTGACCCAGCTCCGGCTGAAGTGCTCGAGGTCACACTTTCAAATCATCCCTTTGCCGCTAACGGAATCTGGCACGACGTTTTAACCCGTTGGGGCGAATCTTTCACCTTCAAGCGCGATGGTGTGGTGCTCGAGGTGGTGTGTGAAGACGTCACTACGCTGGATTTGCCGCTCGAGTGGGCCACAGCGGTGTACCTGGACGGGTTTTCGCCGGGTGTGAACCCGGAAATCTGGACCCTGGAGACGGCCCAAAAACTCTCGAGAACGATGCTTCCGGGAGGCTGGCTATCTACCTACAGCGCGGCGGGCGCGGTTAAACGGGCGCTCGAGGGTGCGGGACTAGAGATTCATAAGAAACCAGGAATGAGGGGCAAACGCGAATTCATCACTGCCTTTAAACCGCTATGAGCCACCTTTTAATTCTGGGCGGTGGTATTGCGGGGTCCAGTCTGGCGTATCTGGCGACTCAAACGGGTCACGCGGTCACACTGGTGGACGCGGGGTTTGAGTCCTCGAGCAGCGTTCCCAGCGCTCTGCTCAACCCGGTGCGAGGTCAGGGTGGGCAAGTCGTGGAGCGTGGACTCGAGGGGATGCGCTTCACCTGGAGTTTGCTCGAAAACCTCGAGCGGCAGGGTTTTGCGGTTCCTCACGCTCGAGCAGGCGTGCTCAGACCTGTTCCAGACCAGAAAACCTTTGAAAGATGGCAAGGTCGGATTCCTGAAGATTTACCCCATCGCTGGCTCGAGGTCCCAGATTTGATGGGTCAAAATGTACAGGGCCAAAATATACAGGGCCACTGGTTCAAAGTGCTCGAGGTGTCCGAGGGCGGCTGGCTGGATGGCAATGCGTTTACCCGCGCTCTCAGGGAAGCCAGCGGCGCTCGGGTCATTCGGGGAATGGCCGAAAAGTGGACTTCTAAATCAGCCACGCTCGAGGACGGAACCCGGCTCGAGGCCGATGGTGTGGTGTGGTGCGGCGGTAGTTGGGGCGCGGTTCGAGCGAATCTCACTAGCCCCCACCGCCGGGGCAGTGTGCTTCTGCTCGAGAAACCCTTGAGCAAAATCCCGGTCAGTTTCGGCATCTACAGCGCACCGTCTGCCAGGGGCGGTGTCCTGGGTGCAACCTATGAAACCCCTACCTCCCTATGGACCCCGGCAGGACTTCCGCTCAAATCGCTCGAGTGGCTCTTAAATAAAGCCGCACACACCTTTGAAACCCTCGAGCCAGAATTTCGTGGCCTGTGGACTGGCTCGAGACTGGGCGGAGAAATTTTGTGCGGCCCTCGAGCAGACGGCAGTTTTATCCTGTCTGGATTGGGGTCTAAAGGGTTTTTGCTGGGTCCTTTACTGGCGCAGGATTTGCTCGAGCGGATGGGGATTTAAGGGGTTATCGGTTGTCACACCAAGTTGCCTTTATTACTTTCCATCCCGGAAAAAGTACCGGGATGGAAATACAAAACAGCAACCCGGTATTCTAGTTTTCTCGCTCCACTCGGCCTTGAAGGAGTTCCATCTCTTCAAGGTAACTTGGTATCAGTTCTCGGTTCTCGGTCTTGAGCACCAACTTTGGACTCACTCTCGAACCTTGAATCTTCTTAACTGACAACGGATAGCTGAAAACTGAGAACCAGATACAACCCCTTCCTGTCACTTCCCGCGTACTCACCCTTTACCCCACTCTGCTCGAGCGCATACACTAAGGCGTTTGGCTCGAGTTGTCTAGCTTGTAGGGCTTTTTAGGTCTGCTCGAGCCTGGGAGAGTGACATGGCAAAATACACTATCTGTTTAATCGAAGGCGACGGCATCGGTCATGAAGTGATTCCGGCAGCGCGGCGGGTGCTCGAGGCCGCAGGTTTGGATGCCCAGTATATCACCGCCGATGCAGGATACGAACATTTTCTGGACATCGGAACCAGTGTGCCGGACGAAACGCTCGAGAAGGTCAAAAATGCTCACGCCACCCTGTTTGGCGCAGCCACCAGTCCCAGCAAAAAGGTGCCTGGATTCTTCGGGGCCATTCGATACATGCGCCGCAAGTTGGATTTGTACGCTAACGTGCGCCCCACCAAAACTCGAGCGGTTCAAAACGCTTTTACCAATGTAGATTTGGTGCTGGTCCGCGAGAACACCGAAGGGCTTTACGTGGAGCAGGAACGTCGTTATGGCGATACCGCCATTGCAGACGCAGTGATTACCAAACGTGCCTCGGAGCGCATTGGCCAGTACGCCGCCAATCTTGCCATGCGCCGCAGTAAGCGCCTGCATGTGGTCCATAAAGCCAACGTGCTGCCTGTGACCCAGGGCCTGTCCCTCGAACTCAGCATGGCCGTGCCCCACGGCATCGC
>JACMOA010000357.1 GCA_014378225.1 Deinococcales bacterium
CGCTTCAGAATCCTCGAGCGCAACGTATTCCAATGGACGTATTAACGAAGTGCGGGAAAGCACCAAACCAGAGGTGTTGAGTGTGGATGTGGGTGGACGGCGCTATGTGCCTATCTTGCCGCAACAGGCTGCACCTCAACCTACTGCCTCTCAACAGACTTCAGCTCAAAACACGCCCATTATTTATCCAGCAAGCACCGGTTATATAGCAGGCTCCGAGCGTACCGATAAACCTGCCGTTTCTCCCTCGAGCGGTTACATTCCCCCAATAAGCCGAACTCCAGGGAGCAGCACGCCCTCGAGTGCGCCTGATTTTGGGCTGCTCGAGCGTTTTGCCAAGGTGTTGGGTTACACCGTGAATTCCAGTGGCTCCCTGGTATTTCTCGAGGCCAAGTTGGGACGCCAGAGCTACCGAGTGGCCCTGGCTTATGGCCTACAGGGTGCGCCGGATTGGGAAGCCCTCGAGCGAACGGAAGCCGATTTCCGGGCGGTGCTGGTGCGCGAAGATTCTGCGCTCGAGCATCCCAAAAACTTCAAGGTGACGCGGGTGACCGTGGAAGCGCTTGAAACCCTGCTCGAGAGTGCCGCACTGAGTCCGCTCACCCCGCTCGAGCTGCGCGGTTACTGGAACGCTACCGCTATTGACCAGAACAGCGCTCACTCGCTGGCCGAGATGGCGGGCCGCGAACTGGGTAGCCGGGGCATTTTTTCTCAGGTGCTGCTGTGCCTCACCGAATTCGAGCCACACTCGAGCATCCGAATCTCGCACCTGATTCACCGCCTGGGCGAACGGGTCAGCAGAAACGACCTCGAGACCACGCTAGACACCCTGACTCGCCCCCCCTTTCTGGCGGTTTCCCGCGTGGGTACAGACGAGTATTACCTGCGCCAAAGCGTGCAGGACACTCTAACCCTGATGGGAGATTATGCACTGGGATTGGGCGCTCGAGTGCGGGTTTCCAAGACACCCACTCACTTGAACGGGGTTAAACGCGATTTGCTCGAGGTTTGAGCGAGAATCTCTGGCGAGATAGCAAACGCTGAACGCCGACCTGTATTCAGCGTTTGACGTGTAATACGGAATTCGAAAAGTCTTGTATGTTTCAAGATTCTTTCGAGGCGAGCAGGCCCGATAGGTGCCGCTTTGCTCAAGACGGCGGTTTGGCCCGCTAGGCGAGCAGGCCCGGTAGGTGCCGTTCTGCTCAAGACGTGCTATTCAGACCAAGACACGGAGCACATGGGAAAAAGATACGGAATTCGTGATATGGAGAACAATTGGGTGCTGTTCCCAATCGTTCGTAACTAAACGGATTCCGTATAACGTTTGCTGGGCAGCAAAGCCTACCCACAGGACATTTCCTCCCACTCTCCCTGCTAAGCTTCGCTCATGAATCAAGCTGAAAAGCCCCCAGTGGGCGAGGTTGAGGGCAAAGCCGAGCGGGTCCAGCAGATGTTCGCCGCCATCAGTGGTCGCTACGATTTGCTCAATCGAGTGCTCAGTCTAGGGGTGGACCAAAGTTGGCGACGCGAGGCCGCACACGCTGCTCTGGCGCGTGCGCCACGCCGGGTGCTGGATGTGGCCACCGGGACCGCAGACTTTGCCCTGGGCCTCAAACACCTTTCCCCACAAAGCGAGGTGATTGGCTGTGATTTTGTGCCGCAGATGCTCGAGATTGGAAGACACAAGGCGCGTCAACAGCATCTGGACATCGCGCTCGAGCAGGAAGATGCCTTAAATTTGAGCTACCCAAACTCGAGCTTCCAGGCGCTGACCTGCGCTTTTGGATTTCGTAACTTTGCCGACTACGCACGCGGACTCGAGGAGTTTTACCGGGTTTTGAGTCCGGGTGGAAGGGTGGTGATTCTGGAGTTTCCTCCCCCTCGAGCGGACGCATTGGGACAGCTTTACCGTCTGTATTTCGAGCAGGTGTTACCCAAAATTGGAGGACTCGTGTCTGGAAACGCGGCGGCGTACAGCTATCTACCCGAATCTGTAGCGGCTTTTCCTCCACCCGAACAGCTCAAAACCCTGATGGAAACGGCGGGATTTCGCACCCGCTATCGCCTGCTCAGCTTCGGAATTGCCGCTCTGCATGTGGGTGTCAAAACGTGAGAGGGCCGCTCGAGTGGGTGAGATTCAACCTTTCAGCTTTTTTCGAGTTCGAGAAGGTCACACCAGAGCGTCTCGGTTTAACCCCTCGAGCGGCCCTCTCAAGAACTGATGAAAGTATGATTCTCTTGTGAGCGAAAACTAAGCGTCTGGGCGCGTTACACACTTTTTGCATGACAAGAATGTGATACGGTTGGTTTGAGAAATATGATGAAAAGCCTACGGACAATTTTATTGGGAAGCCTGCTGATGGTGTTAGCGGCATGTTCCGATTTGCCCGAAGAAGAAACCCCTCTGAATGGTGTATTGAGCGGAACCATCACGGCAGTCAGCACAGACCGCTCGAGCCTGAGATTGGCTGGAACATCGCTGTGGATTACCCGGCAAAATGATGTACTCACCTTGCCTTCTGTGCCACCCACCAAGTTTTTGGTCAAGGGAAAAGTGGCTGCACTCGAGGGTTTGAAAGTGGGTCAGAAGGTTAAAATTAAGGTTAAGGAAGGTTACGCGCTCGAGATTTCTCTGCTCGAGAAGACGGACAAGCCGGACAAAAACGACAAGCCGGACAAAAACGATAAAGCAGACAAACTTGGTACCCCAGATC
>JACMOA010000358.1 GCA_014378225.1 Deinococcales bacterium
ATCCGTGGTAAGGGCAATCCTTTGTGGTTGCCTTAAAACCCAAAAAACTTGTCCTCAACCCTCGAGATACCCATGCCCACCCCATTTCCCGGTCCTCTTACCCTCGAGCGCGAAGGTCCCTACACTTGGCTCGAGGTAAACATATGGCATGGCGGACGTCGTGGAGTACGTAAACGACCCGACGGCACGCTCAGTTTGCTGCTGGATTACGGGCTTTCAGGCTACCTGGACTACTGGGAAGGTGATGTTTTGCGCTACCTGGGCGACGGCGCAACGGGAGACCAACAGTTGACCCCTACCACGTTGCTGATGCTCGAGGCACTAAAAGCGGGAACCGCGTGCAGGGTGTGGGAAAGAATCCGGCCCAACGTCTGGTATGACCTGGGCCGAATGAACTTTGTAGCGGTACGACAGCGTGAATTGGGGGGGAGACGGGTTTTTGAGTTTGATTTGGTGATTCAGGGTTGAGAGTGGGAGGCAGACGACAGATTTCAGACGACAGAAAATGCAAAGGGCTGAATTTTGTTGTCTGAAATCTGTCGTCTGAAGCTCGAGCGTGGTCCAACCCCGTTACAAACCTAGCGGAATCTCCTGACCATTGACCATCAGTTTCTTGTTCTCGAACTTTAAATCGCTCGAGAGGGCGTCTCCTGTTTTCTTGATGTAGCCTAGCGTCTCGAGGTTGGTAATTCCCTCTTCCACATTGAACGCTGTTCCACCAAAACCAGCCACCACGCTCGATAGGGCTTTCTGGGACGAGTTAAACTTTAAGTTGGCCCGCAACTGCTCGAGGGCGACGGTTGAAAAATTGGTGACATTGACCCGGCTGGCGTCGGCAAATTCGGCGCTGCCGCTGAGCACGGTCTCACCTTCAGGAACCTTGAAAGCTAAGCGGTCAATTCGCAACCTGGGTCCGCTCTGAATCAGCTCGAGCATGGGGGAAAGTAGTTTGAGGCCCAGCATGGTCGGGTCCGCACTGGCGGGGTCACAGACGTTGCTGCTGAGCGAACGCGAGGCTTCGGTGAGCTGCTGAAGTGAGGACGCTTTGAGTTGCTCCATGCCCATCTTCAAAGTAACATCGCTCAGAGTTTGCGTTCCCACACTCAGTTTTCCCGCCTCGAGCGCAAAATCGAAGCCGCTGTTATCACCCTGAATTCGGGTGTTGGTGTTCACGCTCATGTTCTCGAGCGCCACCGTTTGACCTTCTGCTTTGAAATTCATGCGGCCCAGACTGGCCCTCTGATTGCCCTGGGTTAGATTCTTGTACTCGATGACTTGTTGGGTATTCCCCTCGAGCCGCAGGTTTTCCAGGGTTATGCCCTCGTTATTTTCAGTTGTCATTACGGCTTTGGGGAACTTCAAGCTATACACCGCATTTTTTCCAGCCCCGCTCGAGCGCACTTGACCGGTCCCCGCTTGCCACTCCATACGGGTTCCATCCTGGGCCATGTTGCCTGCTGGAAGGGTTAGCGTAGAGGTGCTCGAGCCATCAAAATTCACCAGGGTCTGGATAGTCCACTTTTTATCCCCAAAGGCTTTACTCAATTGGGTTTGTACTTCGGGGGGCACGATAACCTCGGTTTCTACACGGGCCAGACCCAAACCCGAGAAACCCGGAAATGGACCGTGCTGAATCTTGTTTCTCAGCTCGAGCTGGGTTACAGGTTGACCAGGACAGCCAAAATCTACCTTGAGGATTTCGGTAGAATCCAGTGGTCCCCGGTTGTAGAGGTGCTCTTTGACCTTGACGTAGCTGTCCAGACCGTTTTTGGCCAGTAGTGAAGTCGGTCCGGTGAGGGCTTTATCCACTCCGCCTTTGACTGCGTTTTCTATACCCTGTCCCATCAGTAAGGGAGAACCCGCCACACCGCCTATCAATAGCACACCCGCCACAATCCAGCTTCTTCCTTTTTTCATAAAACCTCCATTTAGTCAGGTCATTTTACTGGATGGAGGAAAGTCTATATGAATGGGTTTTTGGGTCTCGAGTGGTGAGCAAGACAGCCGGAGGTGTTTTCCCACCTCTCCACCTCTCCTCCTCTCCACCTCTCTATCCTCCCTTTCCCTTAAACTAGACCCTCGAGCGCCATGTACCTGCCCTACTCTCCTCCTCCCAATCACACTCGAGTGAAACTGTCCCTGGCCTGGGACGGAACCGCCTTTCAGGGCTGGCAATCTCAGGGGCAGGGCGAAAGAACCGTTCAGGACACCTTGCTCGAGGCCCTACAATTTTATGGAAGCTGTTTGCGCCCAGTGGCGGCGGGGCGCACCGACGCAGGGGTTCACGCGCTCGAGATGAGCGCCCATGTGGATGTAGAGGACGGTTTTAAAGTCCAACCGGACAAGCTGGCTCGAGCGCTCAATGTGCGGCTTCCTGCGGATTTACGGGTGCTGGAGAGCAGCGCGGCCCCGTACAACTTTCACGCCCGTCATTCCTGCTGTGCTCGGCGCTATCTGTACCGCCTCGAGCGTGGAATCCAGCCTCACCCGCTCGAGCGAGAACGCGCCTTTTATATTTGGGAACCCCTAAACCTCGAGCGCCTGTTTGAAGCTACATCCCTTCTGGTGGGACGACACGACTTTGCTGCTTTCGCGACGAGGGAAGAGCGCCAGACCGTGCGAGATTTATTTTCGCTCGAGTGGCGAGAAAACACCGGATTCAGCCCTATCCTCGAACTACACCTGCACGGCGAATCCTTTTTGCGCCACATGGTGCGGGCCATTGTGGGAACGCTGCTCGAGGTGGGAATGGGCAAGAGAAGTGTAGAAAGTGTGCGCGAACTGCTCGAGGGGGGGAGCCGAATCCATGCGGGTCGCAATGTTCCGGCCTACGGTCTTTTCTTTGCTGGGGCCGATTATGGAGACTTGAATGCTTGAGGTCCAATTTTGATTCAGAATTCCGGCTCGGGCGAGGAAGGTTAAAACCGTTTTCATAGTTTACTTTTCATTGCAAGATTTTTATTCGTTTTGCAAGACTTATCCACAGACTTATCCACAGGACAACCCGCCCCGAAAGGTCTGACCGAGGGCTGACAGGGTACGGATTATCAAAAACTGTTTCTAGGACACCTAAACTCGAGCTTTTTTAGCTCGAGTTCAAACTCTTTTTCTTTCCCCGATTTGTGCACAGCCTGTGGATAACTTGTGGATAACTCCTGTGGATAACTTTTAATATTTTAAATTAAGCTCATATAAGGCGCATTAATAGCATTTTTCTGAGACGCTCGAGCCATAAAGTGCCGCATTTTTTCCGGGTCTTTATCGCCTGCTCTGGCCTCGAGACCGGACACCACGTCTACCCAACCCAATCCCAGCTTCACGAACCGCTCGAGCGCCTCAGAAACATTTTCGGGATTGAGGCCCCCAGCCAGACCCCAGCCTGCTTTCAAGGGACTGCGTTCGAGGGGACTCTGCTCGAGGTGTTGTTCTAAAGCGTTCCAATCCAGTGCGTGACCCGAACCTGGATTTACCCCATCCAGGAGTGTGGTGAAGGGTCCATCCTCCCACACCAGACCCTCGAGCGAACTAAGTTTCTTGGCTTTCAAAACAGGGTAAAAATTTGCAACCTCGAGCGTGTAGTTCTGACTTTCCCCACCGTGAAGCTGAATGGCCGTGAGTTTTGAACGCTCCGCCGTGCGTAAAAGCGTGTCCAGTGGCATATCCACAAAAACCCCCACTCGAGCCACACCCACACCCAGCGCACTCGAGAGAATCCGGCCCTGCTCTGGAGAAATCAGACGCTTACTCGAGGGCGCAAAAATTAGCCCGATGGCGTCCACACCCAGCTCTTCAGCTAAAAGAACATCCGAAAGCCGGGTCATCCCACAGAATTTGATGCGAATTCTATTGACAGGTGTATTCACAAGAAGCGCTATCGTACAACCTTCAGGCCCAGAATGTATACTCCAGGCGTGCAACGTTTTGGCCCCCTTCTCCTTTTTCTGGTGCTCGTCATTGCAGACCAGGCGCTCAAGCTGTGGACCGTGAATCATTGGCAAATGATGGGCTGGCCCTCCGGCGACTCGAGTCCGCGTATGCCAGTCATTCCGGGCTTTCTGGACTTTTTCCTCACTTACAACACGGGCGCGGCCTGGAGCTTGCTCAGTGGCTCGGCGCTGCCGCTGGCCATTTTGCGTATGGTCGTGGGAATAGGCATCTTGGTGTATTTGTGGCGCACACCCAGGCCCGCAAAAACCGCGCACTGGACCGCTCGAGCGTATCCTTACGTGCTGGCTACTATTGCGGTGGGCGCGGTGGGCAACGCCATTGACGGGCTTTATCAGGGCAAAGTGACCGATATGTTTTATTCGCACACGCTCAGTTGGATAAATCAGCGCATCAACGGTCAAAGCTTTCCCATTTTCAATATCGCAGATTCCTGCGTAGTGGGTGGCGTCATCGCTTTATTGCTGCTCAGCCTGCTCGAGGGCCGTAAAAAACCCTTGCCTGCACCTGTGAATCCCCCCTCGAGCGCACCCGAAGAACAGCGCTAATTCATGCTGTGGATTCTGCTCGATGGGGTGGGCCACCCAGATGATGCACCGCCCGGAAGTGTCTGGGAGCAGAATTTGCCCAGCTTCGAACTCCTGCTTCAGTCTGGTCAGGCGCTGGACGCTCGGCTCGAGGTAGACGGTTTGCCACAGTCTGGCACAGGTCAAACCAGTTGGCTGTGCGGTGCCAACGCGGCAAAGGTGATGAATCGTCATTATGGCCCGCAGCCCGGTCCCACGCTGCTCAAACTGCTGGTGGAGTGCCTTCCGGTGCGGTTGGCTCGAGCGGGGGGGCGGGTGGAACTGTTCAATTTTTACCCACCGGGATATTTTGCGGGTATGGGCAAATCGGGTGTTCGCAAACATGGCTGCGTTCCGCAG
>JACMOA010000359.1 GCA_014378225.1 Deinococcales bacterium
CCAAAAATTTCGCCCACCTGTACCGAAAAAGAAACGTCGTTGACTGCGATGAGTCCACCAAAGCGTCGGGTGAGTCCTTTGGCCTCGAGCAGAACGGTTTTTTCTGAGGTCTGAGGTCTGAGGTCTGCTTTCTCCAGTTTCTCCAGGGTCACTTGACCACCTCCACTCGAGCGGGCCGCACGGATTTTTTTGGAGTGCGCCGTTGAAACAGGCCCACAACACCCTGTGGTAGATAGATGCTCGAGACCACCAGCACTAGACCGTTGAGGATAAGTCTGAAATCCTTGAGCGGGCGCAAAACCTCTGGAAGAGCCGTGAGCAGAATTGCGCCCAGCACCGGACCCCAGATGTTGCGACTGCCGCCAATCAGCACAAAAGCGAGGAAGTTGATGCTGGCGTCGAAGGTTCCCTGGTTGGGGTTCCAGGTGTTCAGAAACGGTGCGCTCATCGCGCCCACAATTCCGGCCAGGGTTGCGCCAATCACGAAGGTGAGCACCTTGAAGTACATCGGGTTGATGCCCATTGCGTCCGCTGCCAGTTCGTCTTCACGAATAGCGCGGATGGCTCTTCCGGCCCTCGAGCGCTCGAGTTTGTAAGCAAACAGCAAGGTTAGCAACAGCAGCGGGAGAAAGGCTGCCATGTAGCCGAACGGTGTACTGAAATACTGCGGAATTCCCGTGATTCCAATGGCTTCACCGGTGATGGGCAAATTCAGGGTCAGAATACGGAACACTTCCACAAAAGCAATGGTAGCCAGTGCCAGGTAAATACCGCGTAACCTCAACACCGGAAGGCCGATAATGAGCGCCAGAACCCCTGCCATCACCGCTGCCACCAGCCACGCCAGCGGGTAAACCCACCAACCCAGCGCGTCGCGCAACCCCGCCAAATCAGGGTTGGTTCCTAAAATAGCGGCGATGTAACCGCCCAGTGCATAAAAACCAGGACTGGCCAGACTGAGCTGACCCGCCGAGAGTGGGAAATAGAGGCTCATGCCCAGCAGTGCCGACTGCACCAGCGTCACCAGCAAAAAGCCGTAGGTATTAACGAACTCGAGCACAGGTTTCCCTCCTCGAGTCTGCTTTCTCGCTCGTGTCCTTTTTGAGGGTCGAAGAATAAGGGTCGCTCAAGCAAAACGTGACTTGAAAGTTTGAGGTCTCGAGCATGGTCACACCTTTTGAATCTGAAGCCGCCCGAGCAGGCCCTGGGGCCGCACCAGCAGAATAACGAACAGCAGCACAAAGGGAATGGCGTCCTTGTAAGCGCTGTATTCGGCAGGAACGAAGGCTTCGGCCAGACCGATGACGATGCCACCCGCCACCGCGCCGGGAATACTGCCCAGACCGCCCAGCACAATCACCGCCAGACCTTTGAGGCCGTAGGTCACGCCAAAATAAGGCCCTGCAATGCCAAAGGAAGTCGCCACCAGTGTGCCCGCCAATCCACCCAGAAAGCCGGACAGAAAGAAGGTGTACAGGATGTAGCGGTCTACGCTGATGCCCAGCAAGCTCGAGGTAGTGGCGTTTTCGGCCACGGCCCGCAGCGCTTTACCCACTTTGGTGCGTCCAATGATGTAGGCCAGAATCAGTAGAATAATCATACTGACCACAAACAGGATGATTTGCACCGTGCGAATGACCACGGGTTTGTCTCCTACCTGGAAAATCACCGCAGGCTGAAGGTCTCCGTAGATATTGCTTGGGTAAGAAAACGATTCTGCGCCCACCAGAAACTGAATCAGGTTGACCAGCACCAGCGCCACACCCAGGCTCGAGACCAGTGCCAAAAGGGGGTCTGCATTTCTGGCCCGCAGTGGCCTGAACGCCAGTCGCTCGAGCAGAACCGCAACAAACCCCGCCAGCACCGAACCCAGCAGCGCGGCCACCGGGAAGGGAATGCTCTCGAGCGGGAGTTTAAACCCGGCCAGTGCGCCGTTGAACCCGGCAGGTTGACCCAGCAAAAAGTAAGTGAAGTACGCGCCCAGGGTGAACACCGCACCGTGGGCGAAGTTGATGATGCCCAGAATGGAGAAAATCAGGGTGTAGCCCAGCGCAAAGATGGCGTACACACTGCCGATGGATACGCCGTTAAGCAGGTTTTGTAAGAATGGAGCAAAATCCATAGGACCTCCTTAATTTGAATGTGACTCGAGTTTTTTATGGTGCTTGAGGTCTAAAAGTTGAACAAAGCTTCATGGACACATAACCTGATAAGAGAAAACGCCGAACGTCACACCGTTTAGGACGTTCGGCGTTGCAGTCATGTGTTAACGCAAGAAGATGTACTTGCCGTTCTTGTCATCAATCATCTTGATTTGAGCCACGTAGAAAGACTTTTGCAAAATTTCGCCTTCTTTGTCGAACAGCACCTCTCCCAGTGGGGTGCGGTATTTACCCACCAGAATCTGCGCGTTAAGCGCTTCTCGAGCGTCCTCGATAGACATGGTGCTGAGTTTTTTCTTCTTGTCTACCGCTTTGAGGGCCTCAACAAAGACCTGCACGGCGGTAAAAGCCTGTGCGCTGAACTGGGGTGGGTCCTTCTTATACTGGGCGCGGTACGCTTCCACAAAGGCTTTATTGGAGGTGTTGTTGACGCTGGGGTTGTACGCCTGGGCAATCAGTACGCCGTCGCAGAGCTTTCCGCACACCGGGAACATGTTGGCCGTGTTGAGGCCGTTTCCGCCCACAATGACGCCTTTGTAACCCAGTTGACGCAACTGCTTAATCAAGTTGCCCCCATCGTTAGCGAGGCCCGAAATGATAACCAATTCCACGCCTGAACTCAACACCGATGTGACCTGAGTGGTGAAATCGTTGTCGGTAGTTTGAAACTTTTGTACCGTCACTACATCTAGTCCCAGTGCCTTGGCGGTTTCCTGAAAAGTTCCGGTTTCAGAGGTGGCGAAGGTGTCATTTTGAGCGTACATCACCGCAACCTTCTTAATTTTGGGATTGAGCTTGAGTGCGGCTCGCACTGCGTTAGGGGCCACCAGTGCCACTGGAGCGCTGACCCTGGCGATAAACTCGCCAATTTGTGGGATACCTTTGGCGGTGTTCGAGGGAGCCAGCACGGGAACTTTAGCCCGGTCTGCAATGGGGTCGGCAGCAAACGCTTGGGTGGACAGGGTAGGCCCGACAATGCCCACCACTTTGCTCTGGTTAATCAGGGCTGTAAAAGCGTTGATAGCGGTGTTGGGGTCTCCAGCGGCGTCCTGATAAATCAGCTTGATGGGCGTGCCATTGACCCCGCCCCTGGCGTAGAAGTACTTTTCTGCGAGTTGTGTGCCTACCACCTGCTCCTGGCCCAGAAGTGCCGTATTGGAGGTCTGGGCTACCGCAATCCCGATGGGAATGGGGCTAGGGACGTTCTGGGCGTGGGCAACGGACAGCACGGCGAGGGACACCATCAAGGCAGAGATACGCTTCATGAAAACTCCTGAACAGGGCGCTCGAGCAAACCTACAAAGCCAAAACGCTCGAGGAAGAGGGCTAAATGTGGGTGAGTTCTAACAAAAGGGTGGGTCTCGA
>JACMOA010000360.1 GCA_014378225.1 Deinococcales bacterium
GTATTTCGAGGGCGTTCCCAGCCCGGTCAAGCGCCCGGACCAGGTAAACATGACCATCTTCCGCGAGAACACCGAAGACATTTACACTGGAATCGAATTCCCCGCCGAAAGTGACGACGCGAAAAAGCTGCTCGAGTTCATGAAATCCAACTTTCCCAAGCTGTACGGTAAAATTCGCTTTCCTGACACCGCTGGGCTGGGCATCAAGCCTGTCTCGAGAGAAGGAACCGAGCGTCTGGTGCGGGCTGCGTTCCTGTATGCCATTGAAAATGACCGCTCGAGCGTAACTCTGGTTCACAAGGGCAACATCATGAAATTCACTGAAGGCGCATTCCGCGACTGGGGCTACGCACTGGCCGCTCGAGAGTTTGGCGCGGTAGAGCTGGACGGTGGCCCCTGGATGACCTTTCAGAACCCTAATACCGGTAAAACCATCACGGTGAAAGACATGATTGCCGACAACTTCCTTCAGCAAATCCTGCTACGCCCCAGCGAGTACAGCGTGGTAGCTACGCTGAACCTGAACGGCGATTACCTCTCGGACGCGCTGGCCGCGCAGGTAGGAGGCATTGGCATTGCGCCCGGAGCCAACATCAACTACCTGACCGGACACGCCGTTTTTGAGGCCACGCACGGCACCGCGCCCAAGTACGCGGGTCAGGATAAGGTCAACCCCTCGAGCGTGATTTTGAGTGGTGAAATGATGCTACGTCACCTGGGTTGGAATGAGGCTGCCGACTTAATCGTGGCTAGCATGAGCAAAACCATCCTACAAAAAACCGTCACCTACGATTTTGCCCGCCTGATGGATGGAGCGACAGAAGTGAAGTGCTCCGAGTTTGCAGACGCTTTGATTGCGAATTTGTAGAGTTATCAGTTATCAGTGCTGGGGTTGTTGAGTGCTCTGACTGCTCGAGAGGACGACCTGATTTAAAAGCTCGAGGGGCTACCAACTGGGTAGCCCCTCGAGCTTTATTTATTTCTGCATCTGGAAAACACACTCAAACGCTTTGTGCTTTCTGCCTCCTTTAATGTTCTATTCCTCAACAAACACCGCTGTAGTCAACCCCGGCACGAACAAAGCGCCGTCTTGCGCTCTTGCCAGTTTCACAGTCATGTCGCTCGAGTCCTGCAAAACCTTGTGCAATTTCAGGCTCGAGGACTTAAACATATCCCCGGTCAGGTTGGCGGCGGCTCCGCTCGAGTTGAAGGCCACAATCACGCGTTTGAAGGGGTTTTCGGGGGTTTTTGCACCCTCGAGCACCATCACAATCAGTCCGGGCGTTTTGGTTTGTATAAACTTGAGACCTTTTTGCACGCCCTCGAGCGAACCCAAACGGAACAAATTGCTCGAGCTGCGAATGGAGAGCATTTCTTTCATGTGGTCTCTGGCTCGAGTGATTTCTTTTTGACCCGCTTTCAGTTTGGGGTCGGCCAGCAGTTCTTTAGCCCAGGGCCACTTATTCTTATTTTCTCCAGCGGGGGGCAGACCCACACCCCAGTTGTTGGTCTTAAAGGTCAGGTCAAACTTGTTGAACCAGTCGCCAGAGTTGTAGCTGTTGCGGTCCAGCGATTTGGAGCGCAGCAATTCGTCTCCAGCGTGAAAAAACGGCACGCCTTGACCCAGCGCCACGGTCGAGAGTGCCAGGTTGTTCATGCGAACCCGCTGCTCGAGGGTGGCTTTACGGGGCGCTTTCATCTGAATCACGTCCCACAGCGTTTCGTTGTCGTGGGCCGAAACATACGTGACCGTCTCGAGCGGACTGGCCGCGTAACCTGCCGCCTGACCGTTGTAGTCAATCGCGCTTCCCTTGACCGTGGCCCCGCTCGAGTTGGTGAAGCTGAAGTCTTTCAGGTTTCCAGCCAGCCCCAGCATCACGATATCCTGCGCTTTCTCGAGGGTGGCCTTATCGGTGTTTTTCACGCTCATGCCGTTGGGTAAGGTGAACAGTCCAGTGGCGTAGCCCTGGTTGGTGCGCTGGTCCTCGTCAAAGGGTCCGCCGCCGCGCACCGCGTCACGCTGACGGTCACTGAAGCTGCCCACGCCGGTGCCAAACAGGTTTTTCTGGCTGGCGTTCACGCCCCGTGCATTCTGGGCTACCTCGCCAAAGTCCCAGCCCTCACCGTACAGATAAATTTTCTGCCCGTCTACTCCATCCTTCTCGAGCGTGAGCGCGTTGAGCGCAGCCCGCACGGTCTTGATGTCCTCGAGCATGTGGTGGCCCATCAGGTCAAAGCGGAAGCCATCAATTTTGTAATCTTTGGCCCAGGTCAGGATGCTGTCCACCATCAGTTTTCGCATCATGGTGTGCTCACTGGCGGTGTTA
>JACMOA010000361.1 GCA_014378225.1 Deinococcales bacterium
CCGAACATCTGGTTGCGGTCCCGGATGGGGGCAATCAGGCTCTGGCGCACCTCACGCATTCCCTGAGCGTCCAGCTTGGCCCGCACCTCTGGGGTGTTCGGCCCAAAAAGGTCTGAACTGAGATTGGTGGAAATCTTGGGCATCCCATTTTTCCATGAACCGGTCAGCTCGAGGCCAATGAGTTCAATTCCGTAGCCCTTCACGGCCACTACCCGGTCTGCTCCGGTTCGCATCACTGCGTAAGCGCGGGTGGCTTGCGGCGCAATTTGCAGCGCATGGTTGAGCACCGACCCCATCAACATGTCCACGCTCCGGCTCGAGAACACTTCGGGCAGGCTGCGGAACAGGTCCGGTTCTAGGTTGACGCTCTGACTGGGGGTTTCAACCGGGGTGGCTTTGCGACGGAACATTCAGGAACCTCTCGAGCGCCATTATAAGGCTTCGTTCCCTCTGAATACGGGGAAGAATGGGTTCGAGGGGTGGGACGTGCTCGAGGGCGTTCGAGAATAGACCATCCAAGAACCAATGACTAATAACCCGCGACCTGGCCCGTCAGGTGCCGTTTAGGTCAAGCGGCCCAGCCCGTGAGGTGCTGTAGGCCAAGACAAACAGCCGGAGGCGCGACGTTTGCTACTCATCACTCAAAACTCACCACTCAAAACCTTCACCCCTTCCGCGTTGCCTCGAGGAGCGCTGGCACAATCAGATTCAAATCTCCCACAATGCCAAAATCCGCCTCTTTGAAAATGGGAGCTTCCAAATCTTTGTTAATGGTCACGATGTAGCGCGATTTTCCCATGCCAGACATGTGCTGTACTGCGCCAGAAACTCCGATGGCGACGTAAACTCTGGGCTGCACGGTCTTCCCGGTCTGGCCTACCTGCATACTGTAGGGCCGCCAGCCTGCGTCCACCACCGCTCGAGTTGCGCCCACCGCCGCGCCTAACTGATCCGCCAGCGGCTCGATGAGGGCGGAAAAGTTTTCGGGGCTACCCAGGCCACGCCCACCCGTGACCACAATTTCGGCTTCCATTAGTGGCACGCGCTCGGATTTTTCCACGGTTTTTCCAGTAATTTTCACTCGAGCTACAGGCAAATCCAAATCTATGTCAAAGGCTTCTCCGGTGTTCAAAGACGCTGCCGCTACCGGAAAACCTCCCGGTTTTGCACTGACCACAATAACTTCACCCGAAGCCTCGAGCGTTTCGGTCACTCGAGCCAGATAAGCGTATTTCTGCGCTTTCAGGCCCCCGCCGGAAGGTTCGAGCGAAATCACGTCCTCGAGCAGCGGCGCGTCCAGTTTCACCGCTATCCTTGCCGAAAACTCCCGGCCAGCCCGAGAAGCACCCACCAGCACCAGTACAGCCTCCCCCTCGAGCGCAATCTGCGCGGTGGCAGTGGCCCATAGCTCTGGGCTGTACTGCGCCAGCTCCGGGCGGTCTGCCACCAAAACCTGTTCAAAATAATGGGTGGCCTCGTCTACCACGTTAAGCAAGCCACTTCCCAACACCAGAGCCGTAAGCGGCCCCTCCCGCCCACTCGAGCGAGCCGCCGAAACCAACTCAAATACCCCTTTGGTCAACTTGCCATCTCTATGGTCTGCAACAATCAAAATCATAGTTTCCCTTTCACACTCGAGCGCCCTAACAAATGTCTTTTAGCTAATCGCTCACCACTCATCACTCTTCTAGTTCTATCTCTAACGATGCACCCAACGCACAAAGCTGCTCCAGCAAATCCGGCTCGAGCAAAATAACAGGCATTTCACCCTCGAGCACAACCCGGCAGTCCAGCGCAATCTTGAGACCATTCTCGGCCACCAAATCTCGCAATCTCTGCAAATCGGTGCGCTCGAGCACATATTCCACTATCTCAGACAGGTCCGATGATTCCCTGAGTCCGCTCGAGGCGCTCCAGCTCTGGGTATCTTCAGCGCTCGAGGGTTGACCCATCAGTTCGGCAAATAGGAAGGAGTCCGGCAACCTCGAGACCACGATATCCACCCGGATTTGAGTCATTAAACCGCCACCTGCGCCTCGGTTCTGAGCAGCTCGAGCAGTTGCGCCACCGCCGCCTGTGGGTCCTTGCCGTCAATGATTTTGTTCAGGCGCATTCGCGGTTGAATTTCCGAATTCAGCCGCCGCACTTTTGCTGTTGCGCCGTAATCCTCGAGCGAATCCCGGCGCAGTTCTTTTTTCTTGGCCTTCATGATGTTGGGCAGCGTGATGTAGCGTGGTTCGTTCAGCCCCTGCTGCGTGGTGATGACGGCGGGTAAATTTACCTCAAAGCTCTCGTTACCCTCGTCTGTATCGTGACGGCCCTTTAAAGTCTGACCCTCGAGCGCCAACTCAACCACCCAAGTGAGCGCGGGCCAGTCCAGCCGCGCCGCCACTGCCGCGCCCAGCGCCTGACTATCCCAATCGGCCTGCTGACCGCCCACCAGAATCAGACTCACGTCCTCGGCTCGAGCGATACTCTCCACCACACTGCTCAGCGCAATAGGGTCCAGATTTTCCTGGGTTTCTACAAAAATAGCCCGGTCCGCGCCCATCGCCAGACTCGAGCGCAGAGCGTCCTCACGCGCCCCGATGCCCAGCGCAATAATCTCCGCCTCGAGTCCGCGTTCCCGCAGCCGCAGCGCCTCCTCGAGTCCGTACTCGTCCATGCTGTCCATCACCAGGGTTGCGCTCGAGAGGTCCATGTTGCCGTCCTGGGTTTTAAGCCGCGCCTCGGCGTCGGGAACCTGTCGGATTAAACAAAGAATTTTCATATCTGCTCGAGTTTACACCCGTGCTTGGACTGGGTTCGAGTTTTGCAAACGGGTTAGCACTCGAGCCATTTGTAGAAGCCCTCGAGCGGTGAGGAACCACGCGCCAAAAGTAAACCCCAGAGAGGCGATATTCAGGACCTCGTTCCAGAAACTGTAAGGCCGAGTCAGCAGCGCGTAAGAGGCCAGAATTAACAGGAAGCCCAGCAGCGCGGGAAGTAAGGCCCCTCGAGCCAGCGCTAGACGGCGTATCTCGCCGTGCAACTGTTTGAGTTCTGGAGTGCTCCAATGCCAAAAAAACAGCGGGGCCAGCAGCGTAAAAACCATGGTCAGTACAGCAAAAAGCACCCACAGATTTTGGGTGTTGCTGCCTGACTAGGAAATCCAACCGACAGAAGCCAGAAAATAGCCCAGCAGCAGCAAATGGGTCACAAATGCCTCGAGCGAAGGGGCCGCTGCCAGACCCGCCAGGGTGCGCGTTTCACCCTGCGCTCGAGCCAGGATTGCTAAACTTTTAGCGGTCAAAAAGACGCTCCAGACGATGAGAGGGGTTAAAAAACTCAGAATGATTAGCGTGGTCAGGTCTATGCTCATGGCTCTCCTCGAGTACAGGGTGAGTTTGCTTGAATTCAGGGTGTCAAAATCCGCCCTCGAGTGCGCGTGCCAGAAGTCATGCGCTCCATCTCGAGCCAACAAAAAAGCGCCCCGAAGGACGCTTTTCAAACATGCACTCAAGTTTATTTCAGCGCAGCTAGATTCTTCTTGGCAGTTTCCAAATCCAGCTTTTCCCAGAAGTCTTTGGGCGTCATTTTTACAGCCTGCTCGAGCTGCTCGAGGGCGCGGCGCTTGTTGCGCTTGGACAGTTTCAACAGCGCATTGGAATACTCGATGCGGTGAATAATAGTGGTCGGCTCAAGTTGAATGGCCTTCAGAATGTTCACTTCCACCTGGCCCGAGCTGCCGCCTGCCACCAGGGGAACTTCGGCGTTCCACAGGCCCAGCGCCACGTAAGCGGCGGGCAGTTTGGAGTTAAGCTTAAGCGCAGTATCCAGGTTCTTTTTGACCTCTCCGGCCAGATTCAGGCTTTGCAGCACGCCTTTGAACTGAGCCAGTCTGCCCACTGCTCGAGCGACTTCCATGTAGGCGTTGGCGTTGTTGACGTCCAGTTGCACCGCCTTTTTAGCGTACTCCTCAGCCTTACCATACGCAGCTTCGCGCTGATTTTGCGGCAGGAGTGTAGCACCCCGTGAAGTGGCTTCAGCAGCCAGCGTGTAGCCAGCAGAGGTATTGAGCGCGGTTCCGGCGGTCACGGTTCCGCTGACATCGCCTTTGTCCAGCAGGGCCTGAACTTCGGGCAGGGTGGCGGCAAAGCCGAAAGAAACGAGTGAAGATACCGCAGTTAGGGCCAGCGTGAGCAGGGATTTACGCATAAAGGAGCACCTCGAGAGTTTGTAATTTGACTCAGTATAAACTTATCGAGCTGACGAAAGCATGAAAGAGGATGAGGGTTGGATTGGAAGTCCGCTCGAGCCATAAAAACGGGCGCACCCGCGTGCGCCCCAGAACCCTTTCCCCACTCGAGGTTTAAAGTTTAGTCAAACTGGGATACAGCTCGAGCGCCTCGTCAGAACTGAGGAATTCGCCCTCCTGGTCGGGACTCCACACCACGTCAATCCGAATCAGGTCTTCGGCGTTCAGGCTCGAGAGCTGCATCAGGGCGTCGCGCATTCGCTTGGTGTTGATGGCGGCGTCTGGCAGGGAAGGCCAGTTGAAAGACGCGCCCATCAGCGTGACCACCAGATAAAGACCGCCCTTTTCGGTGGCTTCTCGAGGTTTGTCTATATCGCGCTTGCCGCTGTAGTTGCTGGTGGTCTGGTCCGAAAATTTGGAGCGTGCCTCGGTAGCCCAACGAATCACCGCGTTTTCGGTGGCGCTGCCCTCACCCTTTTGCTCCTCAATCGCGCCGTACATCCAGCGGTCTGGGTGACGCAGCAGGGAAAGCACCGCGTTTTGCATCATGGTCGCCAGACCTTCGTTAGAACTCGAGTCCCCCTCAGAGGCAATGTCTTGCAGGTCGCGCTTGACCTCGTCACCCTCGGCCAGCATGAGCTGTACATACATGGCTCTGGTGCTCGAGTTCAGACCGGCTGCGCCCGCGCCACGCTTGGCAAAAGCTTTCCACAGGCTGAGCAGCACAAAGCCAATGACGAAGACAAAAACCAGCAGGACCAGCAGTC
>JACMOA010000362.1 GCA_014378225.1 Deinococcales bacterium
AAAGCCCATGAGCGTGCGCGTGTTGCTGGTGGACGACCATGAAGTAGTGCGGCAGGGCTTGAAGATGTTTCTGGCACTGGACCCGGAACTCGAGATTGTGGGTGAGGCCGTCAACGGAAAGGACGCGGTGGAAAAAGCCGCCGAACTGCTTCCAGACGTAATTTTGATGGACCTGATGATGCCCGTCCTGGACGGCATTGGGGCTACCCGGCAAATCAAGGCGCTTTTGCCTGAAATCGAGATTCTGGCGCTCACCAGTGCGCTCGAGGAGCACAAGGTCAACGGGGCCATTGAAGCAGGGGCGATTGGGTACATGCTCAAAGACGCCAGTACAGACACCCTGCTCGAGGCCATTCATGCAGCGGCCCGCCGGGAAGTGCGGCTGCACCCAGAAGCGGCCCGCCGTTTGGTGCGAGACTTTCGTAGTCCTGAAATGCGCGAAACCCTGACCCCGCGTGAAACCCTGATTCTGCAACTGATTGCGCGGGGCTGGTCCAACAAAACCATTTCACAGGAACTCGAGCTGGCCGAACCTACCGTCAAGACCCATGTCTCGCGCCTGCTGAACAACCTGGGCCTGACCTCGAGAACCCAGGCCGCACTTTACGCGCTCAAGCACGGTATTTCGGCGCTCGAGGGTTGAATTTCCCAACACCACTTTGCTTACCTATCGTATTTCGTGCAAGGCTCTCCAAAGTGGAGCACTTCAAAACCCGCCCTCGAGAAGCTCTCTATCATGAAATCCACATCATTTCTCACATGAGACCGATACACTAAATTTCTCCAAAAACGACTGAACTTTAAGAGGTCATCCATGTACAAAACGCTACTTTTAACCCTTGCCCTGCTTGGAACGGGTTTGGCTCAAACCGCCCCTCGAACTATTTTGCCTGAGAAGAGCGCCCAAATTGAAACTCGAGTGCAGGATTTGCTGTCCAAGATGACCCTCAAAGAAAAAATTGGTCAGATGATTCAGATTGATGTGCTGCGAATGATGGGAGACCCCAACAACGAGTGGGACCGAGGCCCCCTCGAGCAGAGTTGGATGAAGATTGTACTAGACGATTATCAGGTGGGTTCCTTGCTCAGTGGGGGCGGCGCGGCCCCGGTTCCCAATACTCCCGCCAACTGGCTGACCATGACCGATAAGCTCAAAGCGTATTCGCTCGAGCGTTCCCGGCTCAGGATTCCGCTGCTGTACGGTGTGGACGCGGTTCACGGTCATAATAATGTACAGGGAGCAACTTTTTATCCTCACAACATAGGTCTGGCAGCGGCTTTCCATCCAGAGCTGGTTCAGGAACTGGGCAAACAAACCGCGCTGGCGGTGCGTTCCACTGGAATCTTGTGGAACTTTGCCCCGGTAGCCGATTTGGGCCGAGACCCGCGCTGGGGGCGTTTTTATGAAACTTTTGGCGAGGACCCGGTGCTGGTCTCGAGCTTGGTGACAGGGCAGGTTAAGGGTCAACTCGAGGGCGGCTCAATTGCCACGGTCAAGCATTTTTACGGTTACGGCAGTTCGGTGGACGGCAAAGACCGGGCTAATACAGTGCTCGAGGACAGTGTTCTTAGAACCTACGACCTGCCTGCCTACCGCGCCGCACTCGAGGCCGGGGCGCAAACGGTGATGGTCAACAGCGGCTCGGTGCGCGGCGTTCCGGCCCACGCCTCGAGCGACATTTTACAGAAGTTATTGCGCCAGGAGCTGGGTTTTAAGGGTGTGGTGCTGTCCGACTGGGAAGATGTACTCAAACTTCAGACCGTTCACCGCTTTGTGGGCAGCTATAAAGAAGCCATCAAAGTCTCGGTCAACAGTGGGGTGGACGT
The DNA here is from genome assembly GCA_014378225.1 of Deinococcales bacterium. GTDB lineage: Bacteria > Deinococcota > Deinococci > Deinococcales > Deinococcaceae > JACMOA01. The sequence goes on from JACMOA010000362.1 coordinate 1,828, forward strand.
GGCCATGATTCCGCACGACGCCGCCACTTACGCCCGTTTACTGACCGAACTGGTCGCGGAAGGTGAGGTCAGTCAGAAGCGCATAGATGAAGCGGTGGGCAATATGCTGCGCCTCAAGCTCGAGGCTGGACTGTTCGAGGCCAAGCCAAAAGCCGTTTCACTCGATACCTTGAAAAATGTGGACCTGGCTAAACGGGCTGCTCTCGAGTCCATGACCCTGCTCGAGAACAAAAACAACCTGCTACCGCTCAAAAACACCTTCAAGAAACTGACCGTGGCGGGAGACAGCGCCGACAGTGTGGAGCGTCTGCTCGGCGGGTGGAGCATCAACTGGCAGGGACTGGGTAAAGACACCGTGAGCGGGGTGTCTACAGTGTGGGAAGCCCTCAAAGTTCAAACGCCCAAAAACACCGCTCTGGTGCTGGCCACAGACCCGCTCGAGCTAAAAGCAGAAGCCGCCTCGAGTGACGCGGTGATTCTGGTGCTGGGTGAAAAGCCTTACGCAGAAGGCGATGGGGACAATTCCAATCCCACGCTGAGCACGGCCCAGATGGAGCTTTGGAAGGTGGCTCGGGCGAGTAAAAAACCGACTATTGTGGTGTTGGTGTCTGGCAGACCCCTCATCCTTCCCGAAAAACCAGACGCCCTTTTGATGGCCTACCTGCCTGGAAGCCAGGGGGCTGAAGCCATCGTGGAAACGCTGTGGGGTAAGGCCAATCCCAGCGGTAGACTCCCTTTTAGCTATCCCAAAACCGTAGACCAATTGCCCCTGAATTACAATCGGCCCTCGAGCGCTTACACGCCGCTTTACCCTTTTGGCGCAGGACTGAGTTACACCACTTTTGCCTATGGCTCCTTAAAAGTCCAGCCAAAGGGTAACACCGTACAGGTGTCGCTAAGCGTCAAAAACACCGGCAAGCTCGAGGGAAATCACATTGTTCAACTTTTCGCAGACGGTGGCAAAGCCCAAAAGCAATTGGCGGCTTTCGCTCGAGTTTCGCTCAAAGCAGGGGAAAGCAAAGACGTGACGCTAGAGTTTCCCAGCTCAAATTTAGCTACCCTCTCGAGCACTGCACAGGGTCAGTTTGGAGGTGGAAATTTTAATCTAAGTGTGGGAACACTGGGGGTTAAGGTCGCGCTCGAAAAGCCCATCCGATAAACCTCTTTCACGGTTTTACGCTCCCGCCACACCACCCTCAACACCTTCCCATCCGAGACCACTTTAGGCCCGCGCAGGTCGGAGCCAGGGGTGAAATTGAGCGCCTTTCCCCGCTCAAGCTGCCAGGATTTGCCGTCAAAGCACTTGAGGTATCCTTTTTTGAGGTCCTCGGGACCCTCAGCCCAGACCACGCAGGGCTGATTCTGGGCGTGAACGGTCAGACTGGGGCGGTCTGCGAATTGCTTCGGGTCCACGTTGAGTGCGTCTCCCAAAAGGGTCCAGCTCGAGCCAGTCCAGCGTTTGACGTACAGGGTATCGGCTCCACCTCTGTCCTCGAGCCACGCCACCACAGGCTGCCCGGTGACATCGAGCTGTACGGTGGGTGCAAAGGTGTAGGTGTTGGGACGAATATTTAAAGGGCCACCCAGCTTGTCCCAGAGTTTCCCGTTCCAGCGCTTGACCAGCACACTCGAGCGGGCCGCGTCTCCCTCGAGCCACACCACCACCCGCGCCCCAGACTTATCGGTGGCAAGCGCAGGTTGGGTGGCAATGGTCTTGGAGTTCAAGCTCAGCGGAGCACTCTTAGTCCATTCTAGCCCGCTCCAGCGCCGAGTCTGCACCGCGATGCCTGTTTGATTAATCTCTGCCCAGACCCACAGCGGTGTGCCGTCCTCTTCTAACTCCAAATCCCTCGAGCGGGCCGCGTAGGTCAGGTCTATGCTCTGGCGCATTTTGATTTGCGATACCCACCTCTGCCCATCCCACTGGCCAAACTGAACGATGTCCGCGTGTCCGCCGTTTTCGCTCCAGGCTGCCCACAGCGTTCCACTCGAGGCAGACCGTATGAAGACTCCTTGCGCCGCAGTTCCCTTGTCCACGTTGAGTGCTCCACCCAACTTGCGCCACACGCCGCGCTCGAGCCGCTGAACAAACAGCGGATGGTTGGCGGCGCTCACCTGCTCAACCCAGGCCAGCAGGGGACGACCCTGCGCGTCCAGACTGAAGTCCAGCTCGAGCACACTGCGTTTTGGGTTCGCGTTTTGAGCTGGAGTGGAACGCGGAATGCTCGAGGCCAGGGCGAGCGAAGTGAGCAGTAAAGCGGCGAACGGTAGTTTTAAGCGCGTCATGCTGATGCTCCTGAAGACCAACGATAGCAAAGTACAAGGTACAGCGTAAGAACAACTTTGAACCCGCGTCCCTCGAGCGTTAAATTTCGCAGGGGTGTAACGCTCGAGGGACGCAGGGTAGAAAAAGCAGCATGAGGTAAATGTTCAAAGGAGAGAGGGAGTGGCGCGAGAAACGTCGTCATAGGTAGAACGGCACTGTCTGTCTTGGCCCAACTACGCCACCTCTCGGGGCGGGCCGCTGTCTTGGCCCAACCACGCCACCTTAAGGGTAGAACTCGAGGGTTGCAATGAGGTTGTGTAATCGTTGCATTATGTTTTCGTTAAACGGCAAACTGGACTGTCAGAACCATTCCTGTGAAGCTCACGGATAAATCCATTGCCGCAACTCGAGCGTATTACCCGCCGCGTTGCCCGCCTGCCCGGTGTAAATGCCCATGCGCTCGAACTCGAGGTCAAAGCGCAGTTTGTGGCTCTGTTTTTGAGCGGCAAACACAAATACCACCCGGCTGGCCTCGTTGCGAACCTCGAGCGGTTTGGGGGTAATGCGCTGCACAGTTAAGCGGTTTAGATACTCGCGGCTGAGCCAAATCTCGAAAGGAGCATTGCCCAAAGTGGATTTCAGGTTCAGCTCGAGGGTCTGGGTCTGGTGGACCCGCCCTGTCCCGCTGTATCGGGCCTCGAGATTCCCACTCTGAATTTGCTTAGTGCTAACTGGGCCTCGCCCCAGCACGCTCACGACCGCCCCCATTGCCAGCAGCAACAGCGCCGCCCAAAGCCCATAACGCACCACTTGATGGCGCACGATGGAATCGAATTCTTGAGGGCGTTCAAACCGGACGGGAGTACGCTCGAGCATATGTTTCACCTTTTCAAATTTGGATTGTAGTTTAAAAATGAAAGCAAGGATGAGATGAATCCGACAAATGCAGATTTACCTCCCAATCTCTGCCCTCTAGCCAGAAAAAGTGCTCTGAGGAGGTGCAGACGCTAAATGTAGCTATTCTCGAGCGCAGAAGGTTTAATTCTAAGTTTATTAGTTTTTGTTAACAATTAAAATGGATAATTTGAAGCTTATTTAGACTAATTTTAGGGCGGAAAACCTAACTCATCTCCTCGAGTATTCAATTTGAATTGAAAGCGGTATAAAATAAAAAATGAGGTAGACAGGGTTTGATAAAATATATTCCAATGAATAAGGTCAATGATGGTAAACTAATATTTAAAATAAAGGCAAATACGGTTTACGTTATTAAATTAAGCCTATTTACTCTGGCCCAAAATAGTTAGAGTAATCACTATAAATTTGAATATCCCCTGTCTTTCCTCAAGAAAAAGTGTATGAAAATACACTGACTTGACACTGAAGCAAAACTGAGTTTATCCTGAATCGAATTAACTAGAGCACAAAACAGAAATATCCTAATGTGTTATGCGGTTGAACTCAAGTGGGATGTCACCCGCCTTAAAAGTAGTGTCCCACTCGAGCGAAATCCCCACACACTCGAGTTCTAGGCTAGGCTCTCGAGCGGCCCCAAAT
>JACMOA010000363.1 GCA_014378225.1 Deinococcales bacterium
AATAATCACCACATCATAAATTTTGCTATTCACCAGTTCATTGTAGAAGGTGAAAGTCCACTCGAGCGCTCGAGTGAAGCTCTTGTGAATGTGGCGCTCGAGTCTAAACTATGGCTCCCCAGCTCCCCGACCCCATCCTACCCGTTCTCCTGCTACAATCCGCTCCAGTAGTTCGGAGGAACCCTTGCCCATCATTCCCTACGGTACGCGCTACGTTCTTCCTCCCGAGTGGGAGTGGCGCGAACATCTCAAACATCAGATTCAGAACACTCTTTCTCAATGGGGCTACGCGGCAGTGCAGACCCCCGCGCTCGAGCTGTTCGACCCGCTGCATCCCCAGTCCGACCTCGCTTTTCACCTGACAGACCGCGACGGTACGCTGCTCAGTTTGCGAAGTGAGTACACCGCTCCGGTCAGCCGAATGTTGCGTTCAAACCTGCTGGGCCACAATTACCCACTCAGAATCAGTTATGCCGGAAACGTGTGGCTGCGCGGTTTAGAAAGTGAATTGGGCCGCCTGCGTGAGTTCACCCAGGTGGGTGCAGAACTGGTGGGGGCCTCGAGCGCACACTTTGATGCCGAACTGCTCGAGCTAGCCCGTGACGCATTGGGGGCGGTGGGCGTGCGCTTCCGGCTCGAGATTGCAGACCGCAGTTTTCTGGCAGCGCTGCTGGCTCCCAGTGGCCTGGACGGGGCCGCCCTCGAGCATCTGAGCGACATCATCGAGCGCAAAGCCACTCCAGAACTGCGCGAAGCCCTCAAAAAGTACGGTGTGGGTCAAAATCTCAGAGCAGACCTGCTCGAGCTGCCCGATTTGTACGGCGGAATGGACACCCTCGAGCGGGCTAGAAAGGTTGCCCGAACCCCGGAAGCGCGGGAAACGCTGGACCGCCTCGAGCAAACGGTCAGGCTGACGGGACGAGACGATTTCCTGTTTGATTTAGGGATGGCCCGCCGAATTTCCTACTACACCGGGTTTACCTTTCGGGCCTACACCCCAGATTTCGGTCAGCCGCTGCTCGGCGGGGGGCGCTACGACGCGGGGATTCCCGGCGCGGGATTTGCCATCGGACTCGAGCGGGTGATGAGCGCTCTGGGAGCGCCGCCCACGCTGCCCAATGTTCAGGTTCTAGCGCTGGATTTTGACAGTGCCAGGGTCGCTCGAGGGCAGGGCTACCGCACTGAACTAGTTCACGACCTGCACCTGGGGCAAGCTAAAGTTCAAGCGTTGGCTCGAGGACTCAAGTTCGTGGCCCACGGTGGACTGCTCGAGGAGCTGAACTCATGACAGATTCCCACCTAACCCTAGCTCTGCCCAAAGGCCGGGTGCTGGCAGTTGCCCTCGAGCTACTCACTCGAGCGGGATTGCCGCTGTCCATTCCTGAAAACAGCCGTCAGTTACGCCATTTTTTTGAGGGCGTGACCGTGCTCGAGCTGCGAAACGCCGACGTTCCGGTGTACGTGGATTTGGGCGTGGCAGACCTGGGCGTGGTGGGCAAAGACGTGCTGATGGAAGCCGAGCGCAAGGTTTACGAGCCGCTGGACTTGAAATTTGGGGTTTGCCGCATCGCGCTGATTCGTGAAAAAGGGGCCACCGGTCCCATCCGACGGGTTGCCAGTAAATACCCCAGAATTGCGGTGAATTATCTCGAGGGTAAAGGCATCACCGCTGAGGTGATTGAGCTGGGCGGAAACATTGAATTAGCAGCGCTGACTGGACTTGCAGACGCAGTGGTGGACATCGTAGAAACAGGGTCCACACTGCGGGCCAATAATCTCGAGGAAATTGAAGTGATTGCACACTCGAGCGCCCGTCTGATTGTCAACCGCGCCAGTTTGAAACTCAAAGCGGAGCGCATCAGGCCGTTGATTAGGAGGCTCGAGCGGATTGTCAACGTGTAAAGCAATAAACGTCAGACAGCAGAGAAAACAGGGTCTGATACCCAAGTTGCCTTGAAGAAGTTTCATCTCTTCAAGGCCGAGTGGAACGAGAAAACTAGAATACCGGGTTGCTGTTTTGTATTCCCATCCCGGTACTTTTTCCGGGGTGGAAAGTCAGTGTTGGCAACTTGGTATGAGGCACGCATTGCTGTTCATGCCAAAAAAAGACAAGCCCAACTACAGGCCCGTCTCTTTTCTTATCTGAGGTCTAAAATCTGAGGTCTAAAATCTGAGGTCTAAAATCTGATGTTTGTCGTCTCAGTAAAGAAACCGCTCCGGCAGAATAACCTGGTCAATAACATGAATCACGCCGTTATCGGCTACCAAATCTGCCTGAATCACATGGGCTTCATCCACTTTAACGCCGTCTGAAGCGTCAATCCGAAGGTCTCCGCCCTCGAGCGTGGTGACGGTGCTGATGCCCATGATGTCGGAGGCCATGTATTTGCCCGCTAGCACATGGTAGGTGAGCACTTTGGTAAGCTTGTCCTTATCTGCTAGCAGTGCATTTAGCGCGTCCTGCGGCACTTGAGCAAAGGCTTCATCGGTGGGGGCGAAAACGGTAAAGGGTCCATCTCCATTCAGTGCGCCCTCGAGTCCAGCGGCTTTCACGGCGGTTATCAGGGTGTTGAAGGTTCCTGCGCTCTGAGCCAGCTCAATAATTTTCGGCAT
>JACMOA010000364.1 GCA_014378225.1 Deinococcales bacterium
ATACCAACCCAGACTCAAGACTTAGATTGTAAAAATTTTCTTTCACAGGAAGCTGCCCAGACAATTTTTACAGCATTAGGTGGGTTAAGCAATGACCGTTTCAGACTCGATGCGGATAATGATGGCATTGCTTGCGAAGAACTGCCTTGAAGACTGTTTTTAGCTCAAGCCTCTGCCCCTGCCCGCGCATTCCCGCTCGAGTGAAGGGGACGGGGGTTTTTGGGGTTTATAGTGCTAGAGAACAGGTATTCACCATTCTCGCAGCTCGAGTTACTTGTCTTGGTCTACGAACAGAGCAAAGTGTGCTGTATTTCGTGTGAGTAAAACGCGCTTTGAGAACGCTGCGGTGGCTGCAATCTGTAAGTCGCCCAATCCCATCTGTCGTCCAGCCGCCCGAACTTGGGCGTGAACTCGAGCGGCCCGTTGTGCCATTGCCCGCGTGTAGTCGAGAGCGGGAATGGGGTCCAGAAAGTCGCGCACGCACGCTCCGAGACACTCGAGTGTCTCGCATGTATTCGCCTGTGGCTACTTCGGTGTAGGCGACCACGCTCAACGCACAGTCTTCATAACGCAAAAAATGCTCGAGGGTGGCTCGAGCATCGGCATTTCCGCGCAGGGTAGCGATGAGCAAATCAGAGTCCAGCAAATACTTAGCTTTTCGGGTCATCGAACAGGGTTACTTTTAGGTTTCTCGAGGTTAACCTCGCGTCCTCGCATCTGCTCAAGGTGCTCGAGCGCCTTCTCCCCCTGTTCTGGCGAGAGAATGCCAAAGACATCCTCGAGTCGCCGGGTCCAACCCTGGTCTTTTTGGACAGGCTTAGTTTTGGAGGTGGGACGTGTTGACGCGGTCATGTTGAAAGTTTACCACGTCTCAAGTTACATATCCCGCTCGAGGGTTACTTCTTATTTTTGTTCTTAGGGATGCGGTCTATCGGGTTCTCGGGTTCCACATCAGGAGCCTGGGCCAGAATGTCCAGAAAGGTTTGAACGCTTACCTCTTCTTCTCGAGCAGGCTTAAGTTCACCCCTCAATATCTGGCCGCCTTCCCGGATGCTGTTGACCAACTCTTCAAATAATTCATCCTTCATTATCAACCTCTGGGCTGACTTTTTCTGCTCGAGTCCCAAAATGAAGTCTTTGAAGTCTAGGGATAGAGCCATGTACTTGTGTCCTAAGCTGCTCGAGCGCCTCTAAACCCTTCTGAGGAGGTTGGCTCAGCCAAGAAACGGGTGTCCGCTCGAGGGTCGGTGTGTTGCTCTATCGTGGTCCCAAACACGCGACGGCTCATTTTGGGGAAAGTCTGGGTTATGTGTGTAGTTTACTCGAAGGGGTCTCTACCTTCACCCGCGCATTTCCGCTCAAACTCCTGCATTGACGCTCTTGACGGCGATAGGGAAAGGCTACAATACCCCTATGCCCCAACTCCGCTTTCGTCCACTCGAGCAAACTTTTGCTGTTTGTCGCTTTGCACCCACCTACAGCCTACCCACCTGGGTCTTCGAGTCAGAGTTTTTCAGCATCACCCGCACGCTCGAGGAGTTGTCCATCGTATGCATCGAAGCGCAGGTTCCGCCGGACGTCAAGGCTGAATTTGGCTGGAAAGGTTTTATGCTCGAGGGACCTTTTGCCTTTGGTTTAACCGGGATTCTCACCTCCGTGCTGGTTCCGCTGGCCGAGGCGCAGATTGGAATTTTTGCTTTTTCTACTTTTGATACCGATTATGTACTGGTGAAAGAAGCCGATTTTGACGGGGCTTTGGCGGCGCTCGAGAGTGCAGGGCATCTTAAGATTGGGCTATGAGTGATGAGCTATGAGCAAATAAATTCGCGTGATACGCTCGAGCGAAACTTCCACTCACTTGACCTCTCCGCCTCCCCTCGAGCTATAATCAAGCCCATGAACTTGACCACTCCCTCGAGCCTGTGTTGTCGCCCCTAAAGCGTGGCGCTCGAGCTGGAATTTTCTTGAACTTTCGCCGCGTTGGAGACTTTTCCAGCGCGGCTGTTTTCTGTTAATGGTTCGAGCAGTTTTTCAATTTCACCCAAACGGTTTTGAACTCGCTTTCCAGCTTCCACCAGAAGTCCTTCTCTCGAGGAACCCCCATGACCCCACTCAGACCTATTCAGCTTTACAACACTCTCGCTCGAGCCAAACAGACTTTTGAGCCGTCTACACCGGGGCGGGTGGGTATGTACGTGTGCGGCCCTACGGTGTACTCGGACGCGCATCTGGGCCACGCTAAGGCTCAGGTGTCCTTTGATGTGATTCGGCGCTACCTCGAGCATGTTGGGTACACCGTTCGCTTTGTTTCTAACATCACCGACGTGGGCCACTTGGTAGATGATGCAGACGAAGGGGACGATAAAATTGCCAAGCGTGCAGTGCTGGAAAAGCTCGAGCCGATGGAAGTCGCCGATAAGTATTACTGGAGCTATTTTGCAGATATGGACCGTCTGGGCGTGAAAAAACCCAGTGTCACCCCGAGGGCTACTGGACACATTCCTGAGCAGATTGCGCTGATTGAAGAACTGATTGCAAAGGGTCATGCCTACGAGATTGGCGGCAACGTGTATTTTTCCGTGACGAGTTTTGAGGATTACGGCAAACTTTCTGGGCGGCGGCTCGAGGACCTGGAAATCGGGACCCGTGAAGCGGTGCGCGAGGAAAAACGCGACCCTCGAGATTTTGCGCTGTGGAAGCACGCGGACCCATCTCACCTAATGCGCTGGGAAAGTCCGTGGGGAACAGGGTTTCCGGGCTGGCACATCGAGTGCAGCGCCATGAGCCTCAAATACCTGGGAGATGGTTTCGATATTCACGGCGGCGGTCTGGACCTCCAGTTCCCGCACCACGAGGCCGAAATTGCTCAGAGCGAGGCAGCGGGCCACCCTTTTGCCCGTTACTGGATGCACAACAACATGGTGACGGTACAAGGTGGCGAGAAGATGTCCAAGAGTAAAGGCAATTTCACCACGCTCAAAGATTTGTTTGAACGTTTTGACGCGATGACCCTGCGCTTCCTACTCGTCTCGAGCCATTACCGCAGCATCACCGAGTTCTCCGAGGAACCCCTGAAAGCGGCCCACAGTGGTTACTCAAGGTTGCGTGGAACCGTAGCCGAACTCGAGCGCCGTATTCCAGAAGCTCAAACAGGCAAAACCGAAGCCCTCGAGCGGCAAATCACGCACTACAGTGAACTGTTTGAAAGCGCCATGAGCGACGATTTCAACACGCCAGAAGCAGTAGCGGCGCTGTTTGGACTTTCTAAGGAAGTCAATAGCGCACTCACTGGCGAAGTAGGAAAAGACACCCTCGAGAACACACTCAAAGCGTTTCATACCCTGGGCGGAAACGTGCTGGGGTTGTTTGGAGATTCCAAAGCAGGGGGTCAAAATCCCGAAATGCTGGACACCCTGCTCGAGCTGGTGATGGACTCACGCACCCATTACCGCCTGAACAAACAATGGTCTAAATCGGACGCACTGCGTGACCAGTTGCAAAAAGTGGGGATTACGCTCGAGGATACGGCGCAGGGAACACGCTGGAAGCTTGAGTAGACCTCTCTCAGAAGAGGCGATGAGCGATGAGTAATGCCAGACACGTCTTGTACTTTATAAGATTCGGACTTATGAAAAAATTGCAACCGTCAAACGCCAGAACCCGACCTGGCGCTTGACGTTCGGCGTTTGCGTGGCGCAAGCCACCCTCAACCTTACTCTCAAACTGTAGCCCGGACTGAAATTAGACCCTCGAGCTGACACAGTTCCCCTAATGTCATGATAATGTCATAGCGATGCGAAGGCGGTACAATCGGAGTTATTGTGACGGATGATTTGAAACAGCTCGAGACCCACTGGGAAGCCCTCGAGCGGGGTAAAGAAGAGGCAGTTCACGAGGTTCGCAAGCTCAGCCGCAAGGCCGGAGCAACCCTTAAGGCGCTCGAGGCTCCCAAAAAAATTCAGCGTGCATGGCGGGCCATACGCCGCGCTGTGGCTCCCTTGCGAGACTGGGACGTGTTGCGAGACCTGGTTAAAACCCGTTTGAAGGAACTCGAGGTTTCCAAAGTCACCCTGCAAAAATTTCAGGAGGATTGGCAGCTCGAGCGGGAAAAGCGTTTTGGCTATCTGGTTTTACCCGTCAAACCCCACGCTTTTGAAAGCCCTAAGCACGGTATAAAGTTGCTCGAGGAAGCCCTGGAGGACGAGTGGCCCCGGCTCAAGCGTGACGCCAAGCGCATTCTCAGCCTGGAACCCAGTGCAGCGTGGCACGACTGGCGCAAAAAACTTAAGCATTACCGCTATTTGCTCGAGGCTTTAGAGCGGGACGTGACCGACCTGAAGGCGGTGCTCGAGGGGCTGGGGCGCATTCAGGACGCCGAAATTCTCATTTCCACGCTCGAGGACCCGGCTTCTATTCCCAGTGTTTCACCTGAACTGAGGTTGAACATTGTTGCACTCGAGCGCAAAGCCATGCTCGAGGCTGCCGAGACCGTTCGCTCGAGCTGGACTCAGTTTAAGGCCGCTGGTGGCGGAATCATTTAAGCCGGGGCCGATGTCCAACCGTCCCACTATTGTCTGCCTGTGTGGTTCTACTCGCTTTTTTAGAGCGTTTGAGGACGCCAATCTGAGGGAAACGCTCGAGGGTAAGATTGTTTTGAGTCTGGGCAGCACCGGACAAAGCGACGCTGAAATTTTTGCAGGCTGGCCCGAGGAACGGGTGCTCGAGACACTTCAAAAATTGGCAGAGTTACACTTTGAAAAAATCCGGCTAGCAGACGAAATTCTGGTTTTAAATGTGGGCGGGTATGTGGGCCAGTCCACTCGAGCCGAGATTAAATTCGCTCAGGGTTTGGGCAAAAAGGTTCGCTGGCTAGAGTAAAAAGGTGTAATGGTGTACCTGTACAATTTGAACGGCACACCCTGATGTTTAACCTAAAACCGAAAACTGACCCCCGATAACCCCTTACAACGCCTGTAAAATTGCCACATCCTCGAGATTCTCGAAATCCACCGCAGGCCGAACGAACACCACTCGAGTGACGGAATTGGGACCCAGCGGCAAAATACTGTCCACCACACCTACCTTCAGGCTCGAGGGGAAAACTCCGCCGAAATTGGCGGTCAGTACCGTATCGCCCACCGTCACCTTCACGTTTTTGGGAAATTCGGCCCGCAGACGGTCTGGTGGGGTTCCCACTGCCAAGCCACGCCCTTTTTTGCCCTCGAGCGCCACCCCAATTTTAGAATCGGGATCTACCAGGGTCAGCACCACGCTGCTGACGCGGTTTACCTCGACCACTTGCCCCACCACGCCTTCTGGCACGGTAGCGCTCATAAAGCGGGTGATACCCTGCTCTGCACCCTGACCCAGTGTCAACCTCGAGAGTAGTGGGCTGGGGTCCAGACCCACCACCGGGGCCACGGTGATGATATTGGGCGAACTCGAGACCCGAATCCCAGCCGCCTTTTTCAGACGCTCGAGTTCGCGCTCCAGAATGCGGTTGCGGTTCTCGAAACTTTGGGCGGTTTTGCGAAGTTCGATGTAACGCCGTCCCAAATCTCGCTCGAAGGCGATAGACTCGAGGAAGCGGCGCACGTTCTGACCTGCCTGAACTCCCAGGCGGGTCACGGGCTGCACCGCACTGCTCAGGGCCAGCGGCGGCGGCGGCAAAAAGCGGGTAGACGCCAGACTGAGCGCCAAAAGCAGCAGGTAAACTCCAAACAGCCGACGAAAGTTCACAGTCCGGGAACCAGCTCCAGGTCGAGTGCTCGAGCGAGTTCCAACAGCCGCACGGTGGGCAGGCCCATCACATTGAAAAAGTCGCCCTCAATGCGTGAAATCAGCAGCATTCCCTTTTCCTGAATGCCGTACCCACCCGCTTTATACAGACCCTCGCCAGAAGAGGCATACCAATCCATCTCCAAGCTCGAGAGTTTACGAAACTGCACTTGAGTCGCGTCAAAATCTACCTTGTGTTGTGTGGGCGTGAGCAGGGCAATTCCGGTGTAGACGGTGTGAACCCGTCCTGAGAGTTGCTCGAGCATGGCTCTATTCTCGAGCGCGTCCACGGGTTTGCCTAGAATCTCGCCACCTAATGCCACCACGGTATCCGAGGCGATAATAAATCCGTTTGGCTCGAGCGTTTGAACCACCTTCGCCTTTTGCATCGCCAAATCCTGCACCACTTCCGCAGGGTGGGTGAAACTCGAGATTTCTTCGGTGTGTGCGGTCAAAACCCGAAAGTTTACCCCAATGCGCTCGAGGAGTTCCCGCCGCCTGGGGCTGCTCGAGGCCAGAATCCACTGGGCCGGATGAGCGGTTTTAGCACCGATTTTTACATCGCTCGAGTGTTCAGTACCCACTAACGTTCACCGCGCCCTGCACAATCGCCACCCCGCCACTCGTTCCCAGCCGGGTCGCTCCAGCCTCAATGAAAGCGTGCGCGTCTTCGGTATTCCGCACCCCGCCCGCCGCTTTAATGCCGATACGCCCGCCCAGAATACTCGCCATCAGGCGCACATCCTCGAGCGTGGCCCCCGCACTGCCAAAGCCAGTAGACGTTTTGATAAAATCCACATCGCTCTCGAGCACGTACTCTGTGACCTGAATCTTTTCTTCACGGCTCAGGTAGCACGTTTCCACAATCACCTTCAAAGTCGCGCCCAGCGTGGCTTCGCGCACCGCCAGAATATCCTCGAGCACGCAGGTCCAATCTCCAGATTTGGCCGCTCCGATGTTGATGACCATATCAATTTCGTCGGCTCCCAGTTTCAGGCTTTCACGCGCCTCGAGCGCCTTTTGCTGTGGAGAAACCGCACCCAGTGGAAACCCGCACACCGTAGCAATCAGCACTCCACTGCCCTCGAGCGCCCGCTTAGCGGTCCGAATCTGGGAGGGGTTGACGCACACAGCCTTGAAGTGGTGTTCACGGGCCTCGAGACACAGTGTTTCAATCTCAAAGGTGGTGGCGGTGGCTTTGAGCAACGTGTGGTCAATGTACTTCGCCAGACTCTGAGCATTCATGGCTATAGGATAGCGCAGATGGGGTGGGAGTGGGCTTTGCGCTCGAGGGATAAGATGAATGCAACACTAGCAGCGCGGAATGGGATTGTGAGTTCCTAGCCAGACGATAGAATACGACTGCTAGAGTTTTCTTTAGATTTTTGAGTCAAGATACTGGAGAATAGTTCTGATAGTGTTGGAAACTAAGATGGCTTCAGCTTCACCAACTAATTCACTGTTTGGATGTGCTAGACTTGAATTATTGCGTATAGGGCTGAGCGCATCTAAAATATTAGAAAAAGAATTAAATAACTTTTCCATATTAGGATTTCCATTTTCCTTAAGGATTTTGGGATGGTTACGACGAATTACTTTAAACAGCTTACTTATTGTATCTTCTTTATTATGAACAAAGTCAAGCTGGTTGCAGACTGAAATTAAATAACCATGAATGACGGTATGCATACGGTCAACAGCACCAATCGGATTTCCTTCCGCTTGAGCTTTTTCGGCTTCCAATAATGCGGCAGTTACGGCCTCACGGGAAAAATTAGGTACAGAGCCAACGGTTAAAACTTTTTCCAGACGGTCTGCGATAAATGTGAGTTCGTTGAACAAATCCCATGTTCTTGTATCGGGTCTGTTGGGATGCTCTACGGGAAATCTTGCTAGAGTTCCGCGTATAATTTTGGCCTGTACTCCTGGCGTTGACCCACGCAAAATAGATAAGAACTTTTCTCGAGTTGTACCTTCAAAACTCTCTAGACTAATTTCTAGACCACAAAATTCTGGATAAAACTCTCCGTGTGTTCTATAGCTAAAATCTCCCAAATACCCACCCGTTACTCCAATATATTGATTAACTAATTTCATTGCCTCTTGCATATGAAGTGCCACTTTACCATCCTTAGAAAAATATTAACTATTTTAAATTATGCTCACTCGAGCGCTAAACATCAATCAGCATTTCGGCTTATGTCCCTCGAGCGTCAACCCACTGCGTAATTCGTGAACGGTCCTCGCCCAGACAACTGAACCCCAACACAATCTGCTGTCAGCCTATCCCCCGCTCGAGCACTCTTCCAATAATCACCGCGCTTTCGGCATTCTCACCACGGCTTCCACCTCGTTCGCCAACCGCGCTGCGGCCCCCGCCGGACACAATCCTCTTGCCGCGTCTCGCATTTCCCCCATAGTTTCGCGGTTCAGCAAATCCAGCAACACACCCGGCAAATGGTTTAAATCTTCCTGCAAAATAGTGCGGCCTGCCCCGGCATTTTCTACGGCTTTTGCATTGGCCATCTGGTGATTTTCCGCGCTCGAGGGCAGCGGAACCATACACAGCGGGACCCCATGAAAAGCAGCCTCTCCCAGTGTGCTCGAGCCTGCACGGGTGATGGCGAGGTCCGCACAGCTCCAGGCCGCCACCGCATCAATAAAGCCACGCACCCTGTACCACTCGAGATGGCGTACCTGCGGGGCCAGGGTGGTCAGATGAGCGCGTCCACTCGAGTGCAATACCTGCACACTGCGGCTGCCCACCTTCAAAATGCCTTCGCGTCCAAATGCCCCCTCGAGCGCTCCCGGAACGTGGGTGTTCAGGGCCAGCGACCCCTGAGAGCCGCCCATGACCAGTAGGGTAAGTGGGCCGTCCTGAAGGCCGAGTTTTTGCAGGGCCATCTTGCGATTCATGCGCTCTTCACGAACCGGAACGCCTACCCAGCGCGATTCCTTACTTTTGAGTCCCTTCACTTCCGGGTAAGCCGTGGTGATTAAGGTAGCCCCCCGTGCAGCCAGTCTTTGGGTGAGGCCCAATTGGGCGTTTTGTTCGTGCAGCACCGTGGGAATATGTAGGCTCTGCGCGGCCAGAATTCCGGGCAAACTGGCAAATCCGCCAAAACCCACCACGGTGAGCGGCTGAATTTTTTGCAATAACTTGCGGGCCTCGAGCAAGCCGCGTCCAGCCTGAATCAGCTCGAGTGGATTGGGCCGCCCCCGGTCAATCTTTCCGGCGTGTACCCCGTAAAAAGCAATGTTTTCCTCGGAGCAAATGCGCTGCTCCATGCCTCCGGTCTGGCCAATCAGTACCACATCAAAGCCGCGTGGTACGAGTTCTCGAGCCAGGGCCACCGCCGGGTAGATGTGTCCTCCAGTGCCACCGGTGGACAGCACAACTGTTCTATTAGACATTTATGACAACAGTATACCGGGATTTTGACCCGAACTCGAGCGCCTAAACCCGCCCTCCTAAACCCGAACACCACAGGCCCGCTCGAGCAGCACGCGCCATTCTTCTTTGGAAAACCTGCGTGGATAGAACTTGGCTGAATCTGGAAGGGTGGGTTCCGGCTCGAGGTCAGCAAAATTCTGTATCGCTCTAGCCTCGTCTAAACCTTGCACCTGCCCTCTAGGATGGACTTTGTACACCGCTGACGCTTTTAGAATCAGGGTTCGATTTTTGGTGAAGGCCAGAGTGAAGCTGAAATTCAGACTGTACTCCCGCGTCAGCGTGTCCTTGAGCGGACCAAAATCTCTAACCGCCAGCGCGATTAGGGCCGGATGCAGGGTGATGTCCTCCTCGAGCGCCCGTCGTTCGTCTAGCAGTCCACCTGCTCGCTCCACGGTGTACCCTTCGACAACTCGCCTGCACGTTTCCTCAGTATCACCCCGTTGCAGCCGCACTTTTCGGCCTGCTCTCTCAGCCCCCTCGAGCAACATCCACAGCCGTTGCAGGCTGCTATAACTCTCGAGCTGAAAATAGCCGCCGGGATAAGTGGAAAGGGGCTGGGTTGGTCGTTTCATATTCTATTAGCAAGATTTTACTTTATGTTCAAAAATATAGAGCAAACCTAAAAAAGCAAAAAGTGGCTTCCCACACGTCTTAAGCGCATCACTCATTACCAAAATCCAAGAGTCTCGAGACAAAAAAAGGCGCTCTCTCGAGCGCTTATAAAAGTTACAATAGACCCTTATACGTTATACGTCAAGCCTATACAACGACGCTACAACTGTCAAAAAGGTTCATTTCGGGTCAGGAGTTGCGGCGTACCATAGCCGTATGAAGAATCTTGCCCTCTTTACTGCGCTATCGCTGCTTTCTGGACTTCAGACCTCGAGCGCCCAATCCGCCAAAGTCACGCTGGGTCTGGGTTACATTCCCAACATTCAATTTGCACCCTTTTACGTCGCGCTCGAGCAGGGGTACTTCAAGGCCGAGGGCTTTGATGTGGCGCTCGAGCACGGGTACGCTTCTCAACTTCTGCCGTTACTTTTGGCGGGCCGGATAGATTATCTGGTGGGCGATGCCGAGGACGCCGTGTTTGCCAGGGCGCAAAATCAGCCGCTGCGCTATGTGCTGGCGATGTACCAGTCGCTGCCGGTCACGCTGTTTAGCTTATCTGAGAAAAAAATTAGCAAACTCTCCGACTTAAAGGGAAAAACCATCGGGATTCCCGGACCGTTCGGCTCGAGCTATTACGCGCTCCAGTCCGCGCTCAGCAAAAATAAACTGACAGACCAGGACGTAACCCTGCAAACCGTGGGATACGCCCAGCTCGAGGCGGTGCGTAGCGGCAAGGTAGACGCCGCCCTGGGATTTATCAACAACGAACCGCTGACCCTGAAAAAGAGCGGTGTGGCTGTGAACACCCTCAGCCTGAGCAGCTTTTACCCGATGGTGGGCAACGGCGTAATCACCACGGACAAAACCCTATCCAATGCTGCCAGCGCCAAGAAATTCTTGCGGGCCATTCAAAAGGGTATTGCCTTCACGGTTAAAAATCCTCAGAAAGCTTTTGAGGACAGCAAAAAGTACGTAGACAAGCTGGACGCAGGCCAGCTCGAGGTCCTGAACGCTTCCATTCCACTGATGAAAAGCGCCTACACCGCCAAAAATGGTTTGGGCTTCAGTGATACGGGCAACTGGTCCAGAGCGCTAAGCTATCTCAAGAATAGTGGCCAGCTCAAAAGTAGCTTGCCCTCGAGCGCGTTTTACAGCAATGCTTATTTGCAAAAGGGAATTCAATAAAATTGGGATACACTCTCGAGCTTTACCCTCGAGCACAAAAAAGCACCGAATCTGTTTGGAACGCAGATTCGGTGCTTTTTTGTTTCACACTCGAACGCAGGACTCTAAAAATAGTTCAGGCACTTTCCCGCAGCACTCGAGGCAGTTTACCGGCAATAATCATCTCGAGCACCTCGTCCTGAGTCACGTCATCGGTTCGCACCGAGCCTACCACGCGCCCGCCCTTCATCACAGTGAGGCGGTCACACAAATCAAAGATGTCGTGCATGTCGTGTGAGATGAGGAAAATGCCCACACCTTCTTTTTTGAGGGTCATGATGAGTTCGTTCACCTGCGCGGTTTCCTGCATTCCCAGCGCGGCGGTGGGTTCGTCCATAATCAGCACTTTGGCCTTAAAAAAGATAGCCCGACTGATGGCAATACACTGGCGCTGACCGCCGGAGAAGTTATAAACCGGGGCCTTCAGATTGGGAATTTTGACCTTAAGGCGCTCGAGCACCTTACGCGCTTCAACTTCCATGCCGTCCTCGTCCAGTTGACCACCGCGCAGCAATTCACGGCCCAGAAAAATATTAGCTGGGACATCCAGGTTGTCAGCCAGGGCCAGGGTTTGGTAGATGGTCTCGATGCCGAGGTCCTGCGCCGCACGGGGCGTGGGAATTTTAACTTCTTTGCCCTCGATGAGCACCTGTCCTACATCAGCGCTGTAAGCACCGGAAAGCACCTTAATCAAGGTAGACTTGCCCGCACCGTTATGACCCAGTAGCCCGACCACCTCGCCGGGATACAGGTCAATGCTGACATCCTCGAGCGAACGCACCCCACCGAAGTGTTTGGAAATATTGTTCATTTGAACCAGGGGTTGCATTTTACTCCTCGTTTGATTTTGAAGAAAGCAGGGTTGCCGAAAGACTGCGAAATAGCCCGTCCCGAAAAGTGCTGTTCAGAACAAAATGGCATAATCCGGTCAAGATGGCACCTAAAAGACTTATTTGGCCTCAACTCGAGCTATAAATCGTAGGGTCCCGCTCGAGCGCTGAATTCTTTGGCGAGCAAAGCTTTTAACCCTTAACCCTTTGCTCTCTGCGGCCACTTTTACGCTTGCCTACTTAACGCGGTTGCGGTTGTAAAACACGTCCAGCAGAACCGCCAGCATCAACACAATTCCCTGAAC
>JACMOA010000365.1 GCA_014378225.1 Deinococcales bacterium
ACCGTTTCAGGGCAACAGCTCGAGCGCCGGAAAAGCAACTTTGTAGCCGCCAGGGTCCAGCGTCAGCAGTGCCGCACCATTCTCGAGGGCGTGAGCGCCGATGATGAAATCTGGCAGGACTCGTTTTGGCTCGAGCAGTTTTTCCCTTCTACGGCGCTTGTGGTACGCCACCTGAGCTTCTCCAGCGAGTTCCCAGACCGCTATGGGTAGGTCAACATCCAAAGTGGCCCCCAGGTCCGTTAAAAACTCTCCAAACCTCGAGCACTCAAAATTTGGGATTCCATGACACTCAGCGTATACCACGCCACACACGATAAAATTCTCCTCGAGCAACAGTAAGCGCCTGAATTCTGCGCTCACAGTCGCTTTTGCGATATGGTTTTCTTCTAACAAAGCTTGCAAGACGTTGGTATCCAGGGCCACGGTCATGAATTGTTCTCGTCAGCCCAACGGTCCAGAATTTCTTGGTCTTCTTCATCCCTGCCACGCAAGGCGCGAAATTCTGCCAGTGCTTCTTGTTCTGTTTTTGCACTCGAGGGTCCAAACATTCCACCATATTTCTCGAGCACTTCGTCAAGTGACATGCGCTTGACCTTGACCTGTACGCCCTTTTCACCCAGTTCATACTCGAGGGTGTCTCCGGGACGAATCTTGAGCGCTTCACGCACTCGAGCGGGTAGGGTCGTTTGCCCACGTTGGGTCACTTTTGAGGTAAATGTTGCCATGCCCTACACTAAACTGCATTGTGTTTCTTTACAATGCAGTTTATACCAATGCAAATACTAGAAGAGATATGCTCAAGGAAAATGTACCTGTACGTCAAAGCGTTGGTTTTGGCTAGATGTTAGGGAATGAAGAAAGAACACCCAAACCTATCCCACCTTGCTCAGAACCCACTCGAGGGCCTCTGGAAGCGCATTTTTCCACGTCACCCAGGTGTGTCCGCTCGAGTATTCACGGTATTGATGGTATAAACCCAAATCTTGGGCAGCGGCAGCCATGCGGCGGTTAGGACCCGTCAACCACTCGAGGGTTCCGGTATCCAGGCTAAGGCGCAGATTTTTGGGTTTCTGTTGCAGCAGGCGCTCGAGCAGGTACTCCGGGGCGTTCACAGTGTTAGGCTTGATTCTGCCCAATTCGTTAGGGTGGGCGGTGAAGCAGCCCGAATGGCTAACCACCACGCCATAAGTTTCGGGATGCTCGAGTGCAAGATAGAGCGAAATTAGACCGCCCAGGCTCGCGCCCCACAACCCCCGACCCGCAGGGTCACGCCGCACCAGCTAGGCGGCCTCAATTCCGGGCAACACCTCAAGCGTCAGAAAGTCGCCGTACTTGGGGTTCAGGTAATACTCGTGCAGGCGGTCATGAGGCTCAAGAAACACCAGAACGGCGGGTTGGATGCGGCCTAGATGCAGCATCCGGTCCATCAGCTCGCCTAGCTTTCCGGTGCGGTAAAAAGCCACGCCGTCTTGCACGTAAAATACCGGATAGTCCCGGCCTTCGGGGTCATAGCCCGGTGGGGTGTAGACGTAAGCCCGCCGAGTTCCCGGAAACACGCCCCCATCCCAGGCTAAACGCTCGACTTTGCCTTCAGGTACACCTGGAGCAGGCTCGAGCAGCGGGTGTTCAAAGTATGTTCCCACTTCCACCGCTCGAGCGTATGCGTACCAGGGGTTAGCACTTTTTTGGGGGTTGTCAGGGTCGGCAAAGGGTTTGCTAGAAGCGTCCACCCAGGCGTACTCAATCCAGGAGTTGCGCGGAAACTCGAGGGTAATAGGACCACGGGCTTCGAGCCGGGGAAAGCGCTCCCAGTTGGTCATATCGCCGATGAGCGCTACCGCATTTCGAGGGGGGGTGAAGGTGACGAGGTTGCCGGAAACGTGAACAGCCATACCTCTAGTTTAGCCCTCGAGCGTTCAGGCCACACCTGATAGAAGCAGGCTAACCGAGAAGGCTAACCCGCTGCAATCTTCCAGCGAAAGTAACCCAGAAAATTCGGGTTGCTGGGAACCGGATGCCAGGTGTCCTCGGGGTGCTTTTTCAGGGTCTCGAGCGAGAGTAGGCGCACCTCTCCCCCATCCTCCGGCGCGTAACCCGTGTGGTACACCACCTGGCCGCCGCCCAGATAGACCATGCTGTGATACGGCGAACCCTGCGCTTCTGGGTGAATAAAAAATAACAGGTCTCCACGCCGCGCCGCTTTCACATCTTTGCCCAGCGGCACGCTGGCGTAGCGCATCAGGTAGCCCACGCTCACGTCTTTGAGAAAGGTCTTGTTCTCGAGGTCCGAGCGCTGGAACGTTCCCCCTCTGGTGCGAAAAGGAGCGCTGTTCAGAACAGGCTTCAAATCCAGCTCGAGCGGCGCAATGGTGCGGTCTGGAAAGTACCCAAAACGCGACCACCAGGCTCGAGTTTTGGGTTTGAGTGCCACGGTGTAGGCGTAGCGCAGCAAACCCGAGCAGTCTTGCAGGGTCCAATCCGCATTAATGGCGGTGTACTGACTCTCTGCGATGGCGGCAAACCAGCGCAAAAAAGCGTCTCGCTCGCTCGAGCTGTGCAGTTGGGTGCTGTCTGGGTAGCCATCGGCGTTAGCGTCTCGAATCTGGGCCGCGCTCAAGGCTCGAGGGTTGGGTGCAGTTTCCGCACTCGAGAATCCCACAGAAAGAAGCAACAAAACCAGCAAACTCGAGCGGGGGAACATGGATTTAGTTTAGGGAAAAGTGCGCTCGAGTGGATGAAAAGTGGGTTTTGAGTAATGAGTTTTGAGAGGTGAGTTTAAGAAATCGATAACCGATAACCCATCCATCACACTGACCTCAAACCTCACACTTTCTGCTGCACGGATTCTGGGCGCTTCGTTTGAGACTGTTTCCCATTGCTCTGACGCTCTTTCTCTGCGTTCATCAGCGTGGTAGCTTCCCGCTCGAGCGCCCAAAGTCCTTTTGAGCGCAGGGCCAGCACACACACCAGCGCAGAGAGCGTTCCACCTACAACGAACACACCGCGCACCCCAATGAGTTCGCCCAGTGGACCCATCAGGACCAACCCCAATGGACCCGCTAAACCCGTTACCGTACCGAGTAGCGAGAGAACCCGGCCCTGCATATGGTTGGGAACCACCGTTTGTAAAACCGAGGTGAGCGGCGCGTTGCCGTAAATAAAGGTGACGCCGCTGAGGGTCCACCACACCACCGCCAACCACAGCGCGTTTCCAGGCGAAAGCGCGGTCAGGGCCACCGTACCGCAGGCCACCGCAAAGGCCCACAGCAAAACGAGGATAGGACGTTTGGGAGGAAAAACCGCAACCAGCAGACCGCCTACAATCATGCCAATACCGCTTATACCCTCCATCAACGCAACCTCATTCACACCACCGCCAAAATGGTTTTTAACCAGCAGCGGAACCAGTGAAAAGGTGGGAATCAGGGTCAGCACCACCAGCCCCAGGAGCAGGTACAACCTCGAGAGACCTTTGTTATCCCCTACAAAGCGCACACCCTCTTTAAAATCGGTCCACATGCTCGAGGTCTTACTCAAAGTCTCGAGCGGTTGCGGGATGGCGTAAAACAGCAGCGGAACGATGCCCAGCACGGCAGTAACCACATCAATCATCAGTGCGCCCTGAAGCGGCAGAAACGCCAGGGCCAGTGCGCCTAACGGTGCGGCAGCGATGGTCATGATGCCCTGCAAACTCTGGTTGAGGCCCGCCGCTCGAGGGAGCCAGTCCAATGGAACCAGATTGGCCGTACTCGCCGCTGCCGCCGGACTCTGAAACGCCTGCATACTCGAGCGGATGAACATGGCCGTATAAATTTGCCAGAGCTGGACATTGCCGCTGGCAAACAGATATACCAGAACCAGCATCATGGCCGCGCTGATAGAATCGGCCACAATCATAATCATGCGGCGCGGCAGACGGTCTGCCAGAGTTCCGCCCAGCGGCCCCAACAGTGCCTGGGGCAAAAGTGCAAAAATTCCGGCGGTAGCCAGTGCGCTTACACTTCCGGTGGTTTTGGTAATCCACCACATCAGCACAAACTGGGTGAGTGCGCTGCCCACCAACGAAAACGCCTGTCCGGTCCACACGGTCCAGAAGCGTGGTTGCCAACGGCTCGAGGGGTCTACCCCTACGCTCGAGGGACCTGGGGTTTGCAACTCAGTGTTCATCGGGTCAACTCCAGTAGCTCGAGGCGCATCTCTTCGCGCAACTCTAGCGAGATGTTTGAAAGCTGTGAAAATTCAAATCCCCATAGTCCATCGCAGGCCAGACGAATCAGGGTGGCGCGTGCGGGGGGCAAGCCATCTTCCAAACTGCACGCCTCGAGCCGACGACAATCCTTTTCGAGCAAACTCGAGAGTTCGGGAAAGTCAGAAATTCGGCCTGACAGGACCCTACTTAGTCGCAGGTCCGTTTCGTTGGGCAGAAAACTGGTTCGCACGTAGGCGCGGGTCCAGCGCCCAGGTTGACCGGGTGGCTCCTGGGCCAATTCCCCCTCGAGCGTCAGATAGAAGCGCCCATACTGCCGCAGCACCACCTCGAGAATGAGTTTCTGCTTGCTGGCGAAGTGGTGCAGCAGACCACCTTTACTGACTCCAGCCGCGTTTGAAACGGCCTCGAGCGTAAAATCCATTCCGCGCTCGAGAATGAGGGAGAGTGCCGCGTCCAGCAATTTTTCACGGGTTTGTTCAGGAGATTTTGAGGTCATAGTATACCGTCCAGTCAGACGGTTAGAGTATACAGTCCGTCTGGACGGTTTGTAAAGTGCCAGTTTCAGGATAATAGCTGGAAAAGTGATTTTGGCTCGAGCGACCTCCTAGGCTTTGCCTCGAGCGATGAGTCCGGCAAAGAAGGTCTTTGGGGGTGAATGAAATCGAACCGCGCTGAGCGTTGCTTGATGAGGCACTCTGTCCACCCTCGAGGCCCCAGCTCAGAAACCCTTCTCACTCGAGCGCCGTACTCTGAATCATGACCTCTCCAGACCCCGAATTCCTCAAAAATCCCTACAACTGGTACCGCCAAATTCAGGGGCAACCGGGGCTACCCCCGGATGGAAACGGCTCGGTGATGGTGAGTCGTTACGCCGAGGTGCGTGCTGTGCTGGCAGACCGCCGCTTTGGTCACAACACCTTTTGGAGCGAGGAAGGCGTGGCGTGGCTCGAGCAGAATCCGGCTGCCGAGATTCAAACCCACTGGATGCTGCTCAAAAATCCACCGGACCACCGCAGGTTGCGCCGCCTGGTAGAAAACGTGTTCACCCCGGCCAAAATTCGGGCGCTCGAGCCACGGATTGAGACTCTGACGCGGGAACTGCTCGAGAATCTCAAAAACAAATCACAATTTGACCTGATGAGCGAGTTTGCAGTCCCGCTTCCGGTCACGGTGATTGCCGAACTGCTGGGCATCCCCGAAATAGACCGCTCGAGCTTCAAAGGCTGGGCCGACGCGCTGGCCCCCACCCTCGAGATGGGTAATATCTCGCAACAGCAGATGGACCACGCCAACTGCGCCGCTTCTGCGATGCGCGAGTACCTGGGCATCCTGGCCGAGAAACGCAGGCTCGAGCCACAGGACGACCTCATCAGTGCGCTGGTGAAAGGGGTCAGCGAAGAAGAAGCTACCAAATTCAGTCTGGACGAGCTTTTTGGTACCTGCAACCTGCTGCTCATCGCGGGTCACGAAACCACCACCAACCTGATTGGCAACGGGATGCTGGCCTTGCTACAAAACCCAGCTCAGCTCGAGCGCTTGAGAGAAAATCCTGACTTGTGTGAAAACGCCATTGAAGAGCTGTTGCGTTTTGACGCTCCAGTGCAATTCACCAGCCGGGTCGCGCTCGAGGACAGCGAGGTGGGCGGCGTTGCAGTTTTGAAGGGAAGCTGGGTCACGCTGATGTTAGGGGCGGCCAACCGAGACCCGGCCCAGTTTGAAAATCCCGATTCGCTCGAGCTAGGCCGTGAGGGTGTGCGCCCGCTGTCGTTTGGGCATGGCATCCATTTCTGTCTGGGTGCGCCCCTCGCTCGAGCGGAAGCGCGTTTTGCTTTTCAGGGATTGCTCGAGTTAGGACCCACTCTAAAGCTGGGAACGGGTGGATTTATACACAAACCCTTGCTCACCCTGCGCGGCCTCGAACACCTTCATGTGCAGTTATGAGTTCTCCAACAATTCTCTTAGCTTATCAAAGAACACAATTTTAATGTAACAAAACGCCTTACTGCTCTCATAAAGGGCGGGTACGCTGCTATCTGTAGCCCGTGAAAACAACTCTATATTTATGTTTGTGCAAGCAAGATGTTATAGAGAGTTAACGGCTGCTTGATATCCCGTAAAACTTTTCAAGGAGAGCCTATGAAAAAATTGCTTGGACTTTCGATTGCCCTGACTCTCAGCGTTCCTGCGCTGGCCCAGACTCAAAGTATTGTAGACATCGCGGTGGGCAACCCCGACTTCAGCACCCTGGTTACGGCCCTGCAAGCCGCCGGCCTGGTGGAAACTTTGCAAGGTGCAGGTCCTTTTACCGTGTTTGCGCCTACCAACGCTGCCTTTGCCAAAGTAGACCCCGCCACACTGGCTGCGCTGCTCAACGACAAAGCAGCCCTGACCCGCGTGCTGACCTACCATGTGGTTGCCGGCAAAGTGCTGGCTGCTGACGTGGTTAAGCTGACAAGCGCAAAAACTGTGGAAGGCAGTGATGTCAATATCGCAGTGATGGGTTCTATGGTGATGCTCAACGGTTCCACCACTGTAACTGCTACGGATATTCAGGCTTCTAACGGGGTAATTCACGTTATTGACAGCGTACTGCTGCCCCCTTATCTGATCATTGCCGCTGCTGCTACACCTGCCGCACCCCCCGCCTCTGGTAGCGCGGTAGACGCGGTTCTGGCAGACCCCCAGTTCAGCACCCTGGCTGCTGCACTGACCGCCGCTGATTTAGTGGAAACCCTCAAGGGTGCAGGTCCTTTCACCATCTTCGCTCCTACCAACGATGCGTTTGCCAAACTGGGAGAAGCCCGCATTGCCCGTCTGCTAGCCAATAAGGAGCAGCTCACCAAATACCTGACCTACCATGTACTTTCCGGCAAAGTGCTCTCGAGTGACATCGTAGGCCAGAACATCCGCACTGCGCCCACCGTGGCGGGTGGCAATGTCAATATTCGGGTCAGTAACGGTAAGGTCATCATTAACAGCCGCGCCGAAGTGACCCAGGCC